>NZ_FQTU01000013.1:2119-71702 GCF_900128885.1 Alkalibacter saccharofermentans DSM 14828 | reverse complement strand
CCGTCAGCCGCGCTTACTACCAAGATAGCTCCGTCCATCTGTGCTGCTCCTGTAATCATGTTCTTTACGTAATCCGCATGTCCCGGGCAGTCTACGTGTGCATAATGTCTCGCGTCTGTCTCGTACTCAACGTGTGCTGTAGAAATCGTGATTCCTCTTTCTCTTTCTTCTGGCGCTTTGTCGATGTTGTCGAATGCTACCGCTGCACCTGTTCCATACTTCTTGTTCATTACTGTTGTTATCGCTGCTGTCAACGTAGTCTTACCGTGGTCTACGTGTCCTATTGTTCCGATATTTACGTGGGGTTTAGTTCTTTCAAATTTAGCTTTTCCCATTTCTGTTTCCTCCTTCGCATCTAAATATAATTATTTTAACACTTCCGTGTGTTTTACAAGTGGAGCCCATAATCGGATTTGAACCGATGACCCCCACCTTACCATGGTGGTGCTCTACCTACTGAGCTATATGGGCTTGTTATGGTGGTGGGAGATGGATTCGAACCATCGAAGGCTGAGCCAACAGATTTACAGTCTGCCCCCTTTGGCCACTCGGGAACCCCACCAAATTAAAATCGCTACTACATGATACTAAAATTGTTTTGTGGTGTCAATTGTTTGTACAAGTTTTTTCTCAATATTTTGTGTCTCTCAGTGTATCTATCTTTTTCCTGATTCTTTGAAGGGCATTGTCTATGGATTTATGCTCTTTTTTCAGCTGTTCGCTCATCTCCAAATAGTTCTTGCCCTCCAGGTAAAGCTTCAAGACTTTTCGTTCAAAATTGCTTAGCCTCTCATTTATGATTAGCTCCACATCCAATATTTCCTCATTTCCAAGCACTACAGTCTCTGGTTCAGAAACTTTTGACATTCTCAGGACATCTCCCAACACTGCTCCATTTTCTCCGTCGAATACGGGATAATCAAATGATACGTAGCTATTAAGGGGGGCGTGCTTATGCCTGTTTGCCTTCTTTATTGCTCCAATCAACTGCCTTTGTACGCAAAGATCCGCAAACACCTTGAAGCTCGCCTGGCGATCTGCCTTGTAGTCCTTCACCGCCTTGCAAAGACCTATCATCCCTTCCTGAACCAAATCATCCTTGTCGCCTCCCGCTAGATAATAGCTTCTTGCCTTGATTCCTACCATCTTTTTATACCTTAAGGCCAGCACCGACATGGCTTTTTTATCGCCCTTTTGCGCAATTTCCACCAGCTTTTCGTCAGATGCCCCATCTGAAATTTCCAAAACAGTTTCATAAACCGATTCCTCATGGCTCATTGGCACGATCTCCTCTCAATGTCTAATCTTGATCGGGGTCCCTTATGATTTTTTTCAATTTCTCAATGGTATCCCCATCAATGCTCTTGAACAAATGATTCCTATCGGCTTCAGATTCCATTTTGACTTTTTTCAAATTGGAGCTTAATGAAAACTCCATTTCCTTTTCCAGCTCCCTGGCACTCATTCGACTGCCTCCGGCTGATACTACCATTCTCTGAAGCATAAAGTCGGAAGTGGCTACCGTCACTTCGTGCACGGGGTTCAAATCGTACATGAACTTCTCGATATAGCTGTCCGCTGTTTGATTTTTACCCGAATAGACCACTTTAACTCCGCTTTTTTCTTCTTCCTTAACCATTTCGTCGTTATTGTATGCGTCAAACACCACAATTGCACTGTAATTCATGATCTTCGCATAGCTTTGTATCATACCAACCAAAGCTTCCCTTGCGTCTTCAAGGCTATAGGAGAGTATCTCTTTTAATCTTTCCCAGTCATTGATTATATTGTAGCCATCAACGACAAGGTAGTGCTTTCGAAGCCCCAACTTTTCAGCCTTCCCTTCTCTGCCTTGCCGATTCGCTTAGTAGTATCCCCGCCGCCACAGAAGCGTTTAACGAGCCTATTTCACCATACATCGGAATGGACACGCTAAAATCGCATTCCTCTTGGACAAGCCTGCTTATTCCTTTTCCCTCGCTGCCTATGACAAGGGCTAAAGGTCCCTTGAGATTGCTTTTATAATAAATGTCTCCGGAAGGCTCGGCCCCTGCTATCCAAACCCCTTGTTTTTTAAGGTCTTTCAATGTCTGAGTCAAGTTTGTCACTTTAGATACCATCATATGCTCTGCCGCTCCTGCAGATGACTTTACCGCAATAGGGCTTAAATCTACAGATCTGTTTTTCGAAATTATAATCCCATGAGCTCCACAGGCATCTGCCGTTCTTATTATCGCTCCGAAATTATGAGGGTCGGTCAGCTGGTCTAAAACCACGATCAAAGGGTCTTCTCCTTTGCTCTTTGCCTTTTGTATGATCTCCTCAGGTTCGTAATATGAAAAATTTGTAGCTATGGCTATTATCCCTTGGTGATTGCCCGTCTTTGTCGAATAATCCAGCTTCTTTCTATCTACAAACTGGATCTTTATCTTTTGTTCCTTTGCAAGATCGAAAACCTCGGTATTTCCGGTTTCGCGACGCCCTTTTGCCACCATGATTTTTTCTATGGTGACCCCTGACTTAAGCGCTTCTAAAATTGGATTTTTCCCTTCTATCTGTCGCACGTCTCTTTCAGGTCTGTCAGACCCCTGCTTTCTTGCGCCCTTGTTTTGGTCATCCTCATAATTTTTATTGTCCCGTTTTTTCGGGTTTTGTTTTTCCCTCATCATCATCTCATCCTTAAAGGTTCTCGAATTTTTTTCTTATTTCTTTTATTTTTCCGCAAGTCATTTGACCCTCTGGACAAGGCCCTTTCACACAGTTTGGGCCGGCATTTTTAAAGATTAACGGCGCTGCGTCTCTCGCAAGCTTCAGCATCTGAGTTGCCAGCTCTCTTATTTCCCATTGAGCTCTTTCGCAGCACCTATGGTTGAAAAAGTGCAAAAGCTCCCTTGCATTCATAGTCGCTATGATTTTTGTCTCGCAGGCATTGGGTAAAACATATCTCGCATCTTCTATAGCTGTTTTCTCAGCCTTGTTCTTCGCAGCTTTTTCGCTCTCTCCATTTTCCAGATATTCGTTATATCGCTTTTCCTTTAGAATTCCCGCTATCGCATCGTATATAGCTTGGTCTTTCTCCATAGCTTCTACGTACAACGCCTTGGTCCTTTCATCTTCTGCAATCTGAGGAGGAATTATATATTGGAATTGCGCCTCGGTTACGTACCTTTGTGATTTTTGTGAATAACTGGCCACCCTGTGTCTTACCAACTGGTGCGTGAGGCTCCTGGAGACTCCTTCTATTCCGAATGTAAAGCTGACATGCTCAATTGGAGATTCGTGTCCCATTTCCATCAGCTTTTCCAAAAATTTATTTACTTTATCCTCATCGAGACCATCCATCAGCTTTTCGATTCCGCTTTTGGAATAGCAGAGCTTTGCCGCTGCAGATATTAGTTTTTCCGGTTGAGGCGTGTGCTGAAGCAGTTCGACTTTTAGTTTGACTTCCATGAGTGTACCTCCAAATTAAGTTATTTCACTAATTATATCATAAAAAACGCGGATTATGCCTCCGATGATTTTTGCGAATATTATATCATATATTTAAGTAACGCTATTTATTGACTATCCTTTTAGGCGCAGATTATATCATAAAAAATAAAATCATCTTTTGGAATTGGGCAAATATTGATAGAAATACGTGAGCAGATTCCCATTGTAGAGTTTTCTGTTCTTTGTCGCCCTAATCTTAAAGTGTCTTTCGAATTCGAGGTGACCCGTTATGACATTAAAAGACCATCCTTTTGTTTTCTTGTAGGCCCGCCCCAAATCCTGATATAGATTTTCCACTTCTCTTTTATCTAGCAGCCTGTCCCCATATGGAGGGTTGGCGACTATTATTCCAGAATCTTGAAGCTCTTCTAAGTCCCTGGCATCTTTCTCCACAAATTCGATGTGCTCCTCCACCCCTGCTATTTTAGCGTTTTGCCTCGCAATCTTCAGAGACTTCTTATCTAGATCCCATCCTTGAATGTCAAGTTTTCCGTAATCTTTTCTTACGGAGAGCTCTTCCTTCATCTTTGAATATGCCGTTCTAAACTCCTTGCTCCACGTCTCGCTGATAAAGCTTCTGCTTATTCCCGGCTTGATATCCAGTCCGTAAAGGGCTGCTTCTATTAGCAGTGTACCGGACCCGCAAAAGGGATCTACGAGCTTTTTATCTCTTCTCCATCCAGAGAGAAGCACCAAGGCCGCCGCAAGAGTCTCCTTTATAGGCGCTTCATTCCCTTCGGCTCTGTACCCTCTTTTGTTGAGACCGCTTCCCGATGTATCTATAGACAAAACAGCAACATCCTTTAAGATACTTAAATGAACGGGGAACTTTTCGTCAATCTCTTCGAACCATTCTATATGATACTTCTTCCTCAACCTGTCCACGATTGCCTTTTTAACTATCTTTTGACAGTCTGATTTGCTGAAAAGCTTTGACTTGACAGATGTTGCCTTTGCAACTGGGAAGCTATCCTTGGGCCCAATCCAGTTTTCCCAAGGCAGCGCCTTGGTTTTTTCATATAAATCGTCGAAGGTCAGGCTTTCAAATTCACCTACCTTCACCAATACCCTGTCTGCAGTCCTAAGAGATATGTTTGCCTTCGCAATATCTTCACAAGTCCCGGTAAATACCACTCTTCCGTTTTCGGTTCTTGGTTTTTCAAATCCCAGGTGGGCGATTTCTCTTTTGAGCACGCTTTCAAGTCCAAATGTACATGTTGCTATTATTTCAAATTTTTTCATCAATCATTACCCAGTTTTCTTTCTTCCACGTCTCTGCCAAACACCCAGAGATATCCGTAGCCTGCTGCTTCAAGCTGTCCTATCTGTTTTCCAAGCTTTTTTTTGGTCTTAGCTACCGAAACCAAGTAGCCTTTTTTTCTTAAAACTCCTGCCTGCTTTATTACCTTTGATATCTCATTTTCATCGTCGAACAAAAGAGCAAGACGCTTGCTTTCCCCATTGACCCCCTTGTTTTCTTCCAGCATGATGGAAACAATTCGTTCAAATCCAATTGAAAACCCAACAGCCGGAACGGATTCCTTGCTGAACTTGCCTATGAGCCCGTCGTATCTTCCTCCTCCAGCAACTGAAAATCCATAAGGCCCGTATGCAACTTCAAAAATCATCCCAGTGTAATATCCCATTCCCCTTACCAGGGTTGGATCGAACTCGATTTTAAAAGCTCCTTCCGAAAGCTCTTCTACAGCTTCCATGGTCTTTAAGAGTCCTTCCACGGCTTCAGCTGCGAGCCCAGATTCAGCCAAGCTATTGACATTTAGAGATTCAGTCAGATCAACAAGCTTAAAAGCTGACTCTCTACCTTCGCTCAATGTTTCTAGCTCTCCTATCACGCCTTCTCTTCCTATCTTGTCCTTTTTATCAAGTATTATGCTCACCTGGTCAACTTGCTTAGTGTCATAACCGCTTGAAATTATCATTTCAGAAAGAATTCTTCTATCGTTTATCCTCACTGTAAAATTGTCAAATCCGATAGCCTTTAGAGCTTTTGCAGTAGTGTCGATAAGCTCCACTTCCGCGCACCAGGATTCATCCCCTATTATATCTATGTCGCATTGCTTAAAAGATCTGAATCTTCCCTTTTGAGGTCTTTCTGCTCTATAGACGTTTCCTATCTGTATGCTTTTAAAAGGGGTAGACAGTTCCTGTTTGTTGTTGGAGTAAAACCTGCTCAGCGGAAGCGTCAAGTCGTACCTTAGCCCGATATCGCATATCTCGCCGATAGCCGCGTCCTCTTTCAAATTGAGTTTCTCTCCTCTTTTTAGCACGGTGAAAAGCATCTTGAGATTTTCACCACCCTCGCTGTCCAACAGAAGATCTAAAGATTCTATCGCCGGTGTCTCTATCCTTTCGAACCCGTGAAATCTGTAGGTATTTAGAATTTTTGCTTCAATTTCGTCTCTTAAATCCATTTCTTTCGGGAGTATGTCTCTTGTTCCCCTGACAGGGTTTGAGCTCTTTGCCATTTTAAAACCTCCTGATTGTAGATAATGCCGCTGGAGTGAACCAAGTCACATCCCGGCGGCATATTTTCATGTTATTTTTATCTTATGATGAACTTTTTTGCCTTTTTTTATGATGAAGCTCTCTCCGCCCAGCTTGTCCTGTGGAAGCTTGTAATTTAAATCTTCAACTTTCTCGCCGTCGACTTGCACTCCGCCCTGGGTCACTAGTCTTCTGCCCTCGCTTTTCGAAGGAATCAAGTTTGCTTTAATCATAATATCCAAGATTTCCATCTCAGAAAGCTCTTGTCTGTCTATTTCAGTGGTGGGCATTTCAGCAGAATCAGTATGAAGGGAAAATAGGCTCTTTGCGGTATTTTGAGCCTTGTTCGCCTCGTCCTCACCGTGAATTATCTTCGTCACTTCATAAGCCAAAACTTCCTTTGATTTGTTGATTTCAGAGCCTTCGAAGGAGCTTAACCTTTCTACTTCCTCCATCGGAAGGAACGTAAGCAGGGCCAGGCATTTTCTTACATCTGCATCGTCAACATTTCTCCAGTACTGATAAAAATCATAAGGAGATGTCTTTTCGGGATCCAGCCATAGTGCTCCTTTTTCCGTTTTACCCATCTTCTTGCCATCGGAAGTAGTAAGCAGGCTGAATGTCATTCCATAAGCTTGACCTCCAAGCTTTCTTCTTACAAGTTCCGTGCCACCAAGGATGTTTGACCACTGGTCGTTTCCACCCAGCTGCATCTTGCAGTTGTAGTCCCTGTACAGCACGTAAAAATCATAGGACTGCATTATCATGTAATTGAACTCCAAAAATGTCAGGCCCTGTTCCATCCGCGTCTTATAGCAGTCCGCTGCAAGCATCCTGTTTACCGAGAAATGTACTCCAACCTCTCTTAGCAGCTCCACATAATTTAAGTCTAAAAGCCAGTCCGCATTGTTAAGCATTATCGCCTTGTCATCGGAAAAATCCAGAAACTTTTTAAATACTGTCTTGAATTTTTCCCCATTTTCGTTTATCTGTTCCTGGGTCAACATTTTTCTCATGTCCGTCTTGTCAGTGGGATCCCCGACCATGGTGGTTCCACCACCAATCAATGCTATAGGCTTGTGCCCGTGTCTTTGCATATGGGTCATTACCATTATTTGAAGAAAATGCCCTATGTGCAAACTGTCTGCCGTAGGGTCAAAACCTATATAAAACGTCACTTGTTCTTTCTCAAGCAACTCTCTTATTTCGTCTTCGTGGGTGCACTGCTCTATAAATCCACGTTCCTTTAAAACATCGAATACGTTGTTCATATCGGCCTCCTAAATATAGCTTGTCTGCCATTTCATTATATTAATACTTCCCGTTTCAAGACTCTCGTCTGTACACAGGCTCAATGATATATTATACTATAAATGCGAATAAATTTGTAACAGGAGGATACTATTTTGAGCTTTATTATCATACTTGCAATAACCGCACTGGATCAATTTTCCAAATCACTGGCTCTTGAACATCTCAAGGGCAGCGCCAGCATCCCTTTGTGGGAAGGCGTCTTCCACCTGACTTATGCAGAAAACACCGGTGCTGCTTTTAGCATCTTCACTGACATGCAACTATTTTTAAAAATCATAACCTCTGTTTTTTCAGTTGTACTATTGATCTACTTGATATTCTTGACCAGAAAAGAAGGCAAGCTCACTATTAAAAGCCTTTCGCTGGCACTAATAATCGGTGGAGCCTTGGGCAACCTTATTGATCGTTTCAGATTCAACTTTGTCGTTGATTTTTTCGATTTTCGCCTGATAAATTTTGCCATCTTCAATGTGGCTGATATCTTTATCGTTTCCGGAAGCATACTGCTCATCATGGTTCTGCTACTGGAGCCTTCTGAAGCAGCATAAGGCCATTTACCTTTTTTCTTCAATTGAGGTTATAAGCTTCTCTGTAGTCGATATGTGCTTTTCGGCAATTGCTCTAGCCCGATCAGGCTCGTTGTTCACAATGGATGAAACCAGGTCATTATGCTCTTCGATCAAGGTCTGGGTGCTCCTTATTTTTGTGAAATAAGCGACCCTGAACCTTTGAACCTGCTCTCTTAAAGCGCTGATCAATTGGATCAGCTTTTTATTTTTTGAAGCCCTGTACATGACATCGTGAAAATCCGAGTCGAAATTGATTAGTCTAACGACATCCTTTTCCTCTGCAGCGACCTTGAATTTTTCTACGATTTCCTGAAGTTGCTCTATATCTGCAGCGGAAGCATTTTTTGCAGCCAAAGATGCAGCCAACCCCTCCAAAACCGCCCTGATTTCCAAGACCTCTTTTACATCCTCGCTTGACAGCCCTGCAACATACGCGCCCTTTCTAGGCACCATTACCACAAGACCTTCCAATTCAAGTTTTCTAATAGCTTCTCTGACAGGGGTTCTGCTTACGCCCATCTGCTCTGCCAACTGGACCTCCATTAGCCTTTGTCCGGGCTTAAAGTCTCCGTTGATTATTGCCTCTCTCATCGTGGTAAACACAATTTCTCTCAGTGGCTTGTAAGTATCCATGTCAATCTTGAGAAAATTATCCATAGGGTAGATCACTCCTTAATTAATTGATGGCACGTCTTTGCCTTGTACACCTCGTCATATATCCCCCTAAAGTGTTCACAAGCAAGTTGAGCCTTTGCCTCATCGTCGAACAGACCATACATCGTTGGGCCGCTTCCACTCATAAGACTTCCCTTAGCCCCCAGCTTGATTAAAGTCTCTTTTATTTCAGCAAGTTCCGGATACTTCTTAAAAGCTGCTTCTTCAAAAACATTCCCCAAGTTTTTTTCAATTACAGCCCTATCTCCATATTCGATGGCACGGCTGACAGCTTCATTGTCCGGATGTTGCTTGATGTTTTTTATATCCACATTGTTGTAAGCCCATGCTGTGGATATTGAAAATTCCGGCTTTACCAGGACTACGTGATAATCCGGCAGGTCTTTAAGCTTTGTCAGCTTCTCTCCTATTCCCTGGGCAAGCATAGTGCCGCCTTTCGTACAATATGGCACATCTGCACCAATCGACTTGGCTATCTCGTTGAGCCTATCATCCGTTGCCTCTATTCTCCACATTTTTTTTAAAGCAAGCAAAGTTCCCGCAGCATTCGCAGACCCTCCTGCCAAACCCGCTTCCAAGGGTATCTTCTTGTTGATTTTTATGTAGATCCCTTTTTGAATGCCAAATTCGTCCTTCAGAGCATTCGCCGCTTTGTAAACTAAGTTCCCACTGTCGCAGGGAATTTCATGGTTGCTACATTCGATTTCTATTCCGATTTCCCTTTCCTCAAATTCCAGCTCGTCGCAAAGGTCCACCGTTTGCATCACCATGGATATTTCATGGTAGCCATCCTCTCTTTTCTTGAGGATATCCAGGGTCAAGTTTATTTTTGCCGGTGTTCTTACAGAAATACGGTTCATAAGCACCTCATTTGTTTTTGTAATATTGTATACTAAATTCACATAATATGATACTACCCTATGAATTATTACCTGTCAACAATTATGTTGTTACAGGCAGCGCTTCATTGGAGTGCAATAGGTACAAATAAGATTCCTTTACCCTTTTCCCGGTGATTTTTTCAATGGCTTTAGCATAGACTGCTATTTGGTCTTTGTATTTATCCAAAATGTCCGCCTTTTGTTTTTCAGATGCAAAATAATCACTCTTGTAGTCTATAAGTATCCAGTGATTCTCCTCTCGAAAAAAACAGTCTATCATTCCCTGAACCAAAACGCTTTCATCAGGCGAGCCTCCCTCGTATAGCTCAGACTCCTTTATTTCGAGATTAAAGGTCTGCTCTCTGTATATCTTAGGACTTTCTATCATCCTTTTCCCCAGGGTGTTTGCAAAGAAGGCTACGATTGCGCCAACATTTATTTTCCCTTCAAAACTGACATCAAGCCTTTCCGATTTAAATAACCCTGAAAGCTGCAAATTTATTTCATCTGCCATATCCCCTGAGTGCTTGATTCTTTCAAGATTCAGGTGTTGCATCACAAAGTGGTTCGCGCTTCCTATCTCAGAAGCTTTCTTTGTCTTTTCCCTCTGCAAAAATATTGGCGTCTTCAGTTCTTCAGAAGTTTTAATAAGATTTTTCGTTCTTTTAAACCTCTTCATATCTGTTACCGACATCTTCGAAGGGAGGGTTATTTCTCTTTCCCAGGGATATGACCATTCCAACCTTTCGATAATTTGCGGTGGTACCTGGCCTGTGGTATCTTCGAGTGCTGCAAAATAATCTGAAATCTTATTTATGTATCTATCCTGCTCAGACTCAACTCGTGCTATCGAGTCCATGGATATCTTCTCTATTTTTACCATTTCACTTTCATATGCACCTTGCTTTGCAAGGACAATTGCTTCTTCATAGCCCAACAAAGCCCCTAAAACCCAGTCCAGGTAGGTTTTTGCCTTTGAAACGGTGTATGCTGAAAGAGGTTTTGCCCATCCTTCGATCTTGCTGTCCAGTCTTTTCCCCGAACCCACCATTATCAGCTTATCCCTCGCCCTAGTCATAGCGACGTATAAAACCCTCATTTCTTCAGATAGAACCTCTAAGGCAGTCTTTTCTTTTGCTATGCTTTTGTATATGGTCTCGCAGTATCTTCGCTCATCCAGATTGACGTATTCCATAGACAAGCCAAGATCCTTGTGCAATATAAGCGACTGCTGAATGTCCAACATGTTGAAGTTCTTATTCATACCTCCCACAAACACCACGGGAAATTCAAGTCCCTTGCTTTTATGTATGCTCATTATCCTGACTACGTCATCCATTGCGCCAAGAACCTTTGCTCCTGTGAGATCCGTCTTTGTGTTTTTTAGCTCTTCTACGAACTTCACGAAGTTGAACAATCCCTTCATGGAAGAATCAGCAAACTCCTTCGCCCTGTCCACTAGCATTCTTATATTCGCTTGTCTTTGCACTCCACCGGGCAGTGCACCCACATATCCATAATAATCAGTTTCCACTAGGATGCTCCATAGAAATCTATCAAGGGGCATCACCCGTGATTGTTTTTTCCATCTGGCAATCACAGACAGCATGCCTTGTGCTTTTTCCTGCAAGGCTTCCTCTGGATTTTCAGATGCCTTTAGCAATGCTTCCACCATGCTCTTGCCTTTTGCCGCTTCTCGAATTGAAATAATCTCATCTATAGTGAATTTAAACACCGGAGACCGCATCACCGACAATAGTGGAATGTCCTGCCTCCTATTGTCTATCACACGCAAAACATCGAGCAAGAGGCTTATCTCCAAGGTATCGAAATATCCAGTTCCGCTCTCCGCATAAACAGGTATGCCATTTTCCATCAGCACCTCCTGATAAATTTGCCCCTTTTTCTTTACCGTTCTGAGCAGGACTACTATATCCCTATAACCTAGTTTTCTATACTCTTGTTTCTTTGCATCAAAAATCTCTGTACCCATCAGACTCTTTATCTTGGAAGCAATGACCTTGGCTTCAAGTTCCTCAAGCTTCATCTCTTCGATCTCTTCCTCTTCTTCACTGTCGTCTTTTTCCAAGTCATTGGATATTAGGTATATCTCGGTCTTGTCACATTCCATTTCCGGAAGGATCAATCCTGGATTTAGCTTTTCTTTTTCCGTATAATCCATTTCTCCTACATATGAACACATTGTTCTCTCAAATACATAGTTTATAAAGTCTATGATTGTGCTTCTGCTTCTAAAATTGGTGTTCAAGTGCAAAAGCTCATTAATACTTGAATCAGCACTTTCATAAACCAGGCTTTTTTGTATGAACAGCGTAGGATCTGAAAGCCTAAACCTGTATATGCTCTGTTTTACGTCCCCTACTAAAAAAAGATTATTCTCTCTTTGTATGCGAGAAGCAATCACATCCTGAATTTGATTGCTGTCCTGATACTCATCGATGAAGACGTATCTGTATTCTTCCCTTAACTGATTGGCCACTTCATCATTTGCGAGTATTTTCATGCAAAAATGCTCCAAATCGTTAAAATCCATAATTGATTTTTCCCTCTTCATCCTTGAATAAATCTCTTCGAATCTTTCTGCCATTTTTATCAAAAAAGCCGCTCGGGACTTCATCTCATTTAAGTTTTCCACCATCGTCTCGGCATCTTCATACCCGAATTTTTCTATCAATTTCTTTGCTATGTCTTTGGCTTCATCTCTACTCTGTTTTATCTTCTCCTTTAGGTCTGCATCCTCAGTCTTAATGATAAGCCTTGCAAAACCGACCGAGTCCAAAACCTTCCTAAAGGCGCTGAATCCATTTTCCAATGAATTGATTAGAGCTTTAACATTATTTAATTCGTCCTGAACAACAGCAGAAGTCTTTTCGAAGTTATCAGTACCTTTCAAATCTTCTAGGGCACGGGTCAATAAAAGTGCAGCGTGCTCCAGCTTGACTTTTGTGCTCTGAGCAAAAAAGACATAGTAGCTGCCCCGATCAAAGCCTTGCATATCAACTCCAAAGCTATCGACCACTTTCCTTCCCCAGGCCTTTGGATCCGGTCTATTCATCAAAAATCCGTAGACCTTCTCTACCATTTCTCTTAACCTATCGTCTCTTCGGTCATTTCCAAAGCTCTCCATCAACTTGATGAATTCTTCATCCTCTTGTTCATATTCCTGTTCGAAGAGCTCTTCCATGGCTCTTTGTCTCAGTATCAGAAGTACCGTCTCATTGCCTACTTTCAAGGCAGGATCGATATCAATTACATGGTAATACCTTCTAACCACGCTGGAGCAAAAGGAATGGATTGTGCTTATGGAGGCAAATGGAAGGGCATTAATCTGCCTGTTGATAAATCCCCGTTCCTCTCCTGTAGCCTCGGACATTTTTTTTACAAGCGTCGAACTTATTCGCTGCTTCATCTCTTCAGCAGCCGCCTTCGTGAAGGTGACCACTAAAAGCTTCTCCACATCCACGCGGTCATCTACAACCAGCCTTATTATCCTTTCGACTAAAACCGCCGTTTTGCCGGAGCCTGCCGCCGCAGAAACAAGAAGACTTTTCTCCCTGGATTCTATGGCTCTTTCTTGTGCTTTCGTCCAATCAGCCATCTTTCTCACCCCCCAATAGCTTTTCAATTACCTCCTTGTCGCTTAGAGATTTTTTATATCTCATTCTATTGCCGATGAATTTTCTATCGAATTGACATATATTCTTATAATCACAGAACAGGCACGCCTCTCTTGCACCGGATTTAACAGGCTCTATGTCGATTTTGCCCGCTGCAATCTTTTCCCCCATTCGCTTCGCCGCCTCTACGGAGTAATCCAACAGCATCTCAAATACCTGCTCCTCAACCATTCCTTTCGTATTTGCGTGGATTTTACCGTCTTTTGTGATTTTGCAGTTAATCACCTCGGAATCACCTGCATCCTTGTCCAAAGCGTATAATATCTTGGGGTCCTTTCTTATCAAGCCCTTAAGCTTTAATATCTTGTTGATTTTAGTCCCTATGTTTTTTATGTCCTTTTTAGATCCGGCGACCAAAGGATCGTCCAGCTTGAAATAGAAAACGCCTGCCGGCTCCGCATTGTCGTATTTAGCGAGGCACGCGCTCATATAAATGAGCAGCTGAAGGGATAATCCGTAATATATTTCTTTTAACTCCAATGTTTTTTCCCCGGTTTTGTAGTCTATAACCTTAAGGTATATCTTGTCCTCATCCTCAAAAACATCTACCCTGTCTATCCTACCTTCCAATATCATATCCATTTCTTCGTTCAGCTTGAACTCCAAAGGAGGAAGCTCCTGCTTTTCTCCAAACCCTATCTCGCTTTTGTAAATATCAAACTCTCCCCTTGACATGTGATAAGTAAGCGTCATCACAGCTCTCACCAGGAGCCTTTTAAGATATTGGGCGAGGTACTTGTACCTTCCCTTGCTTAGAAATACTCCCTCCTTGTACCTTTGTGTGGTTTCATCCACCAGCTCAGTGCACATCTTGATTATCCGGTCTTCATCCACATCTGTCCATCGGAGACCTTCCTTATCCAAGATTTCTCCATAGCTTTTTATGGCATCGTGCAACAGTTGCCCTATGTCCGGCATAGATACTTCATAGACTCTTCTCTCCCTTGGCTTAAGCCCATATCTCACGAAGTACTTAAATGGACATTGTCCAAATGTCTCCAGTCCTGTGACACTGTTTCTTATCTTTTGTCCGTAAAGCTTTTTCAACTGCTCCTTTGTCAAAGGCGACGGCTTGTTTGCATAAGTCATCGCTCTTTTGAGGCTATCCATCTTATCTTTCCAATCCCTTTGGTTCGCATACCACCTGTAAGCACCATTCCACCACAAATTATCGATTGACTCATATTCGTCAATTCCTTTTCTGTAGTAGCTAATCAGATGCCTCAATGTGCCGCTCGGGTTCGAGATTAGATCCTTCTCCTCCCCATAATCAAAGCCTATGGCTAAATCCGAAAATATCTCCCTCAGCCTGTCTACGTAAGATGATGGCCTTAGGATGCCTCCCTCAAAGTCTGCCAGTGGATAGCTGAAAAACACCTTGTTCCTTGCCTTTGCAATCAAAGAGCTGAAAAGATATTTTTCCTGCACAGACTGATACGACATATCCTCTCCCAGCTGAATGTTCTTAGCTCTTTCTAGATACTCCAGTTCTGCAGATGAGAACAAACCTGTTTTTTCTGCCGCTCCAGGCAAAACTCCCTCGTTCACCCCCAGCAAAAACAGAACCTCAATATTGTTCTGCCTGGTTCTTTTCACATCCCCCACGGTGACTTCATCCACGCTAGATGGAAGCAACCCAAGCTCCGCCGCTTCAATCCCGGATTTCAAGATATCGCAATAGTCCTTAATATTGGTCTTCTTGTCCAAAAAAATCTCTGCTATCTCGTCCAGCAGCTCAATTATCTTGTTGTATATCTGAGTATTCTCTGCAGACAGCTCCAGATCGCCTTGCTCTAAAAGCTCATCAGATAAAGATCTGGTTTTTTCCCCACAGCCGCATTCAACTAAAAATTCATACACGCTCTTTGAAATCCCCAGATAAGTGGGATCTTTTTTGATTGATACCTTTAAATTCTCCAGAGGAAGCACCAATCTCTCCCGCACTTCATTTAAAGCTGTCAGGTCGTACTCTCCATCTTGTGAGTTCTTGAAAAACTCCTTCTTCCACTGGTTGCCCCTTATGCCAAACCTTAAGCAATAGTTTTCTAGAACCTCATATTCGTCAGTATCTAGATCTGAAAACCCCGTCTTTATCATGGAAAAAACATCTTCGTATGTGAAGTTGTATACTATGCAGTTTAATGCAGCGATTGCGAATATAGCCAGAGGCTTGTCGGAAACAGATCTTTTGATATCTACGAAACATGGTATCTTGTATTCCTCAAAGGTTCTTTGGATTAAGAAGGAGTATGATTCGAGGTCATTTGCTATTACACATACGTCCTTATACCTTATATCATCCTCTCGCACCATTCGGATAATATCCACGCAGACGTTGTCTATCTCATTGTAGACATTTTGTGATTGAATGATTTTTATGTCCCTTGGAGCTCCCGTACGCTTTTTATATGGATAGGCAAAAAACTCATCTTGCAGATGCCCTATGTCGGAATCTTTGGAAACGGCATGTCCAAGAAACTCTACATTGCAGTTGTCTCGGTTCATTTCCCTCAATTGTTGGAATGTCTTTCTATTAATTTCGTATATTTCCCTGTCCGGTTCAGACTCGTCATTGTTTATGTCAATGGTCACTCCAACTTTAATTGCATTGTCTGCCAGCACCTTTATGAACTCCATTATCTGCTTTGTAAATGTATGGAACCCATGAATCCAAATCTTGGATCTTTTTACCCTTTTATCCCTGGCAGCTTCTTTTATGGCTAGATTTATCCTCTCTTCAGCATCCAAATATCCATTATCCATGAACATGCTATAAGCTTCATATATCGCTCCTATATCCCGGATTTTTCTGTCGACCATGCTCATGGAACCTATATCCGAACCCTCCGTCGCCAAAACGCCAACGTCAATCATGTTCTCTTTTAAGGATTTCATTGTTGATTCAATCTCGTCAACAAAGCCGGATTTATCTACCATGCCAGAATAAGCGCTTAAATCTTCTTTAAGGTCTTTAAGCACTTTTCTAATTATCATCTTCTTGCCTGTAGAACTCACTAACGTTCTCTTCGGCTGAAATGACTTGTCCAAAAGAATATCCATATACCTTGAAAAGCTTACAACATCCACGCTAAGCAGTCCTTCTGCTTTCAAGGCTTTCATTAGTTCTTTTTCCGCCTCCAGGGTGTATTGGTCAGGAACTATCAAATAAAGATCCTCTTCACCATTTTCAAGACATTCCAGTATCTGGCTGTAAATTTTCTCGGCTTTTCCAGAACCTATTTTTCCGGCTATTATATCAATCATGAAACCAACTCCAAAGTCATTATTTATATATCATCTTGCCAAGCAAGGTCTCTCCAACTTCCAGGGCTCCCACCGGGCACAGTTCTTGACAGCAAAAACACCTGATACAAGTTTTTTTGTCAAATACAGGCACAGATTTCCCGTTTTTTTCTACCATCTCGATAACCCTGGGCTTTTCGGGACAAACTTCATAGCATCTGTTGCAGCTTATACATTTTTCATGAAGTAATTTCGGATAGGGAGCTATCAAATTTTTAATGAATTTCATCCCATTACTGTTTCCGAAAATCTCATTTGTTCTTCTGATCTTTTTAAAATCCTTTACCTTCATTTCATCGAGGCTTTCCCCCAGGATTAATATATCTTCCGGAAGAACTTTACCCCAGCTGAATTCATGGGCTATCCTGTACTGGGGCACTTCTCTGGGATCTTCATATCCGATTAAGCCCAGGGCCGTGGAGTCGACAGCCGTCAAGCTCTCGCCCATGATGATGGAATCCATCTTTTTGGGAGTTCCGCTCTTCGGACCGTTTCCTTCCATTGCGATGATTCCATCCATAATGGCAAAATCAGTCTTAACAAGCTTGTTTAAATCCAGCAGCATTTTTGAGAAATTGTCTCCATTATTCATCCTCGTGTGCCACAGGGCTTTTTGAGTCCCCGGCACGCAACCGAACTGGTTTTTAACCGCTCCTGTGAAATACATCATCCCGTGGGTCTTAAGCTTTGGCAGTGATATCAACACGTCAGCTTCATACGCAACTTTTGCAACATCCCAATTCTTGACTAGGATCGCCTCTTTAAGCTCAGCAGACACCTTTTCTGTGAAAGGATCAAATCCCACGCCGTATCTTTTGGCAACATCCATTAGTCCAGCCTTTTGAGCTGCTTTTTCACTTGAACCAAATCCTGGCGAATCACCAAAGATCAAATTGTCCGTATAGTCTTTAATCACCCTTACGACAGCTTCAAAGAAAGCATGATTCGTAACTACAGGCGAATTCTCCTCTTCTACAGATAAGAGATTAGGTTTCAACAAAACTTTTGATCCAAAAGGAATCAAGTCCTTTATGTATTTTTCCCCTCCAAGAAGAGAAAATCCTTCCTTAATCTTTTCTTCTATAATATCAACATCATAACTTGCACACCTTAACAACGCGACTTTTTCCTTCATGATCTACTCCTTGTAATTTGCCTTTAAAAAGGCAATTTCATTTTTGTATCCATCCAACTCGTTTGGAGTCTCCAGGTTAAAGACCAGATCTTTTAAAAGAGGATGATTTATGATGTTTATAATCGCTTCTTTGCCTAGAGTCCCTTTTCCCAATACTTCGTGCCTGTCCTTGTTTGATGCAAATTCCATCTTGCTGTCGTTTAAATGAACCGCCATAAGCTTATCCATCCCTACACTTTTATCTATTTCTTCTATGACCCCGTCCAAATCTTTTACTACATCATACCCTGCAGAATATAGATGGCAGCTATCTATGCATATTCCGACTTTTTTGTTGTGTTTGACTCCATCTATTATTAGTTTAAGCTCTTCGAGCCTTCCACCTATTTCAGTCCCTTTGCCGGACATGCCTTCAAGCAAAACAGTGGTCTCACAATCTTCCTTTATGGCATCATTCATAGCCTCTACTATGTAATCAATCCCCTTTTCCACTCCCTGCCCCACATGACTGCCGGGATGGAATATATAATAGGATTCAGGAAGAAGCTTGAGCCTCTCCAAATCCTCTTTGAAAACATTTTTAGCGAAATCTCTTATGTCTCTTTTATCGCTGCACAAATTCATCGTATACGGCCCATGAGCAAAAAGTGGGGCAAAGCCGTTTTCATTAAATAGCTTCGTGAATTTTTCTATGTCTTTTAAATCAATTTTCTTTGCGCTTCCTCCTCGAGGGTTTCTGGTGAAAAACTGAAATGTATTTGCATCTATCGCCAAGGCATCCAGCCCCGCTTTATAATAGCCCTTTGATATTGATAAATGACATCCTATTTTTAGCATATTATCTACCCTTTCATTTTAAGTATCGGAATTTAAATCTACCTTAAGATTATATCATAAAGCTGTGGCTATTAAACCTCCGATGACCTCCCATCATTTTTCCACATAAAATTTGATCCGGCGGGAAGAAGCGCCTGAAAAAGCACACCGGCATATCGGTGTGCTTTTTCAAGGATTATATTGGATTTTTATGCGTTTGGCAATTATTCCCCATGAATAATTGTATATCAAAATATTGATAACGCACTATGGGGAAATTATATCATAAGTTTTTAGAAAGCGAAATAAATTTCACATCTTGTAACTAAAAAATCCCCAATCTTAAGATCGGGGATCAACTTTTAAAATACAGGCACTACTGCTCCTTCATACTTTTCTTCAAGGAAGTTTCTTACTTCATCTGATTGCAAGGCAGTTTTCAAGGTTTCGAACATCTCCCTGTCATCACCAGTTCTAATCACAATTACATTTGCAAAAGTCTGAGCTGCCAAAGACTCCTTGTCTTCAGCCATCAACGCGTCTTCTCCCGCATTGAGGCCTGCTTGAATCGCATAGTTGCCGTTTATTACGCCAATATTCACATCAGGCAACGCCCTTGATATTTGAGCTGCTTCCAGCTCCACGATATCGAGATTTTTAGGATTGCTGATTATATTTCTTATAGTCGCCTCCAAACCGGCATTAGGATCCAACTCTATTAAGCCTGCCTCCTGCAATAACAATAGAGCTCTCGCTTCGTTTGTAGTATCGTTAGGAACCGCAACCTTGTCTCCGTCTTGAATATCCTCCAAAGATGCTGTCTGTCCAGGGTAGATGCCTAGTGGCTCAAAATGAACCAATATCACTGCGCTTAGGGCAGTATCGTTGTTTTGGTTGAAATCCTCCAGGTACGGTACGTGCTGGAAGAAGTTTGCGTCCAACTCTTCATTGGCAAGGGCCATATTAGGCTGAACATAGTCTGTAAACTCCACTATTTCAAGCTCTATGCCTTCCTCTAAAAGCATGGGCTTGATAAATTCCAAAATCTCCGAATGGGGTACCGGAGTGGCTCCAATCCTCAGGGTCGTCGTATCTCCATCGCCGTTATCTCCGCTTGTACCGCAGCCTGCCAAAGCTCCCACCAGCACAAACATCACGGCCAACAATAAAACTATGCTTCTTTTTTTCATTCAGTTCACTCCTTTTCCAATTAAACCTATCTGTTTAATATACCTTTTAGATATTCTAATCTTTTATTATATGAATGTCAACTTGTTTTGCGCAAATCAATAAAGCCTGTTTATTTTTTTTGATATGTGATTGCCGGCAAACTGTATAGCCTGTACTATCAATACAAGAACCACTATGGTTACCAGCATTAGCTCGCTTTCGTATCTGTAATATCCATATCTTATGGCCAAGTCTCCAAGTCCACCTGCTCCGATGGCACCGGCCATGGCAGAATAACCTACCAGCGTTATCGTCGTGATTGAAGAGCCAAGCACTAAGGATGGCATGCTTTCAGGAATCATCACCTTGTAGATGATTTCCAAATTGGAGCATCCCATTGAAGCAGCTGCTTCAATGATGCCTTTATTAAGCTCCTTAAGCGAGCTTTCGACCATTCTTGCCACAAAGGGCGTAGCTCCTATTACCAATGGCACAATTGCAGCATTTGCTCCTATGGCAGTTCCCACAACCATCCTTGTAAAAGGTATGACCGCTATCAAAAGAATTATGAAAGGCACAGATCTTGTTATATTGACTATGGTTCCCAGTACCCGATTTACAATTTTGGATGGCATAATATGGTTGTCATCCGATACTACCAAAGCAACACCCATAGGAAGTCCGAATAGATAAGCAAAAAATACCGATGCAAAAGTCATATAGAGAGTTTCCATGGTACCTTTAATCAATATGTCTCCAAATTCATTTAAAAATTCCATGTCTAGACCTCCTTAAAATGTCCTATGATATCTTTTGTATATCCGTTTTTGACGATATTGGCGCTTTCAATAACGGCAACCTTGTTGCAGATCGTCTCAACTACCTTCATCTCGTGGGTTATAATAACAATGGTTACACCCATTTTCTCGTTAATGCTCTTCAAAAGGTTCAAAATAGACAAGGTAGTCACAGGATCCAGGGCAGATGTTGCTTCATCACAAAGCAGGACCTTTGGGCTGTTTGCAAGCGCTCTGGCAATAGCCACTCGCTGCTTTTGCCCCCCGCTTAACTGGGCAGGATAGCTATGGGACTTTTCCTCAAGGCCTACCAGGTGCAAAAGCTCCAAGGCTCTTTTTTTTGCTTCCACCTTGTCCACTCCGGCAATTTCCAAAGGAAACTTGATATTGTCTATTACATTTCTCTGCATCAATAGATTAAAATCCTGAAATATCATACCTAGGCTCTGTCTTACTTTAATCAGCTGGGACTTCTTCATCGCGGTAATCTCTTCCCCGTCGATGTACACCTTCCCCATAGTCGGTCTTTCCAGAAGATTTATGCATCTTACCAACGTGCTTTTTCCTGCGCCACTTAGTCCTATGACTCCGTATACGTCTCCCTTTTCTACTTCCATGCTTACATCGTCCAATGCTAGGAAGTCTCCCCTTTTATTGCTGTATATCTTAGTTACGTTCTCAATTTTTATCATAACGGGCTACCCTTTCAAAATACTGTGTCTGTTTATATATGGTACATATGAGGCAACATTCCGTGGTTTTTTTTGTAATCTTCCACCAGTTCCTCAAGTGTTATTGAATCCACTAACTCGTTGATGTTTTTATCAATTTTTTCCCAGACATTTTTATAAACGCATTGTGCAACGCTTTTCTCTTCGCTGTCTGACTTTGCTTTTTCGTCTACGATGGACAAATCCCCTTCGAGAATTCTGAGAACCTTGCCAACTGTGATGTTTGCCGGCTCTACGTTTAACAGATACCCTCCTTGGGCTCCTTTTATGCTTTTGACCACGCCGTTTTTTCTAAGTGTGGCAAAGACCTGCTCAAGGTAAATTTCAGATATATTCTGCCTTTCAGCAATCTGCGCCAATGGCTGATGCCCTTTGGATGAATGCACTGTCAGGTCTACCAGGGCTCTTAGGCCGTATCTTCCTTTAGTTGAAAGCTTCATCTTATCCTCTCCGAATCAAATATAATATTCAAGATTATTTTCCTTGTTCATCTTATCAAAACATTCTGACAAATCTTGTATCGTCACCTCATCCAAAACTATGGATATCTCTTCCATCATTTTTTTCCAGACTACTCGAGTCACACATTTTTCGTAATCGCTGCAGCACTGTTTCTCGTCGGAATTGTCAAGACAAGCAACAGGAGCCAGACTGCCCTCTACCGCTCGAACCACATCTCCTGCTGTAATTTTCGAAGCCTCTCTTGCAAGTTTGTATCCGCCCTGAGACCCTCTTATGCTCACCACGATGTTATTTTGGCGCAGTAGAACAAACAGCTGTTCCAAATAATTTTTTGATTTTTTCAACCTGTTAGCTATGCTATTCAAGCTTTCAAGTTCATCTTTTGCATGGTAGGAAAGATCCACCACAGCCTCCAGGGCATAACGTCCCTTTGTCGAAATTTTCATGACCATAACCTCCAAATATTCTACTCTATATTATCACTTAAACAAAGGCTGTTCAACATTTAATGGCTTTTCTCAAAGAAAATCGATAGTATTACTAATATCATTATCAAATAAAAAAAAGATGCATATCATAGTTATTATGATAACATCTTTTGCCTGTGCAATTTAACACTACAAAAAATCAAGTGGGTAAATTCAATTGTATCCTTATTTAGGCAACCATATTTTCAGACTTTATCGACAGTCACTTATCCTCATTTGAGATCAAAAGCCAAAAGCACAAAGCATTGATTGCTCCATGAATTTTTATTAAGTCCAACTTAATAAAACAACCGATTGACTTATGACCTCTTTGATATTTTATATGCTTTAATGTTCGTTACAACCATGTACCCAAGAAGAACAGAGCACGCTTCGATTAGAATTTCGGAAAAAAATACCGTCCGAACAAATCTAAACTCTCCGGTTATTCTAAATATTTGCTCTGAAATGGCTGGATAATCAGGAGCACTACCTAAAAGCTCGTTATATCTCACCAAATGTGTTGTCACGTGGTAGTATAAAACAACAACTAAATACACAAGTGAAGGTACTACAAAGAATATGGTGCGGTTTTTCCAATCAATTTTTTCTTTATCATCAAATCCAATCAACAAAGCAATCAGTAACAAAATTACTATTTTAAAAATAAGATGTGGTGTATTATATGTTGCAAAAATCAGTAATTGCAAACTTTCAACTATGTAAACAATAACTAACAATAGTTAGAAATAATATTTATCAATATGATTTCTAACTTTCATGATGCCAACTCCTTAACTATTCTATCTTGAATCAAATTGTACTATATACAAGAAATGTTTTGATTTTGATGCTTTAAAGCATAGATTGCAATTAAAAGGGCTTATTAAGAGGATAGAGAATTGGTTAAATTGCATCATATCTTTTTTGCCAAACACTATTCTTTCTAATCTGCGTCAGCAAATACATAGCTAAATTGAGCTTTTTAGTTTTATTAACTCGTTCTTTCCCACATTACAGACGCAATCCAACTACTGCCACCTCTAGAAAAGTATCCATATGTGAATCCGGAAATATGAGTAATCCATCCAGTTAGTTGATAATAATATGGTGGTTCATTGTAATTGTAATAATAAGTATTGTTATGAGGATTATTTACTGTTCTGGAATTAAAATATTCATGTGGTCCAATATAAGTAGCTGTATCAAGAGCATAATGAGCTATACCTCTAGCACTCGTTCTAATATCCATCTTCGTGACACTGACAGATGAATCTAATACATTAATCTTTCCTTTTACGGAAGTGATTTTATAGGCTGGAACACCTTCTATGGTGCCCCAAGTATAACCTACGGTGAGATATAATTTCGCATTGCGTCCTAATACATCATCATACTCATCAACAGTTTCAGTTCCAGAACCTCTAGTTTGAACCTCAGCTATGATGTCAGCTGAAAAATCAGTGACAACATCACCATTTGAATTCGTTACTTCTTTTTAATTTTTGTGATGTACTTCCAATTGAAGTAACCTCCAAATAGAATTTTTCACCATTCTCATCCACATGCTCGGTCTCTGACAAGGATGCTATTGCCTTGAAGCTATCATCATCAGTAATACCCTCATCAATTCGTTGTTGTATCAGCTCTAAATCAGTAATTTTCTCTGAACGGTAAGTCACTGAGCGACTTTCGATACTTTTAGCATTTACAAAACTATACGACATCAATAGAACAATAAGTATGACTAATATTGATTTACTTTTCAAATTGGCACTTCCTCCCTATGCTTTAATCCTTAACATAATTATGTATACAATACAAACTATATTTTTCCACATCCTCTATCGTATCCTCCCTTTTAATAGACCCAACAATATTTTATCATACTATAAATTTATATACAATCCAGCAAGGGGATATGGATATTGGTTATGAGGGTGTCTTTGTATTCTTGAGAAGAAAAAAGCAGAGCAATACATCTGTATTTGAAGTAAAATCAATGTATCGTTGATGTAATACGAGAGTTATGGTATCCGAATTATATAACACTAAAAAATGATATCCTGAAGTCAAATTTGCCATTACTTCGGGCTTACGACAAGGTGAACTCCTTGCTTTAAAAGTTGATGACATTGAAAACATGATTTTTCTCGTGAAGAAAAGAGTTGCGAGGGTTAAAGAATTTACTGCGCCAATGGGTTATTGTTTCCTTCTGAAGTAGGAACAACTTTAAACGCTAGAACCTTGCTAAAATCATGGCAACGGATTTTCAAAAATATCGACGTGCCCTATAAAAAGTTTCATGCCTTAAGGCACACCTACGCTACATTGTTACTTAAAAAAGGTACGCCCCTGCACACCGTATCGTGGTTACTGGGACATACCTCTATTAAGACTGCATAAATTTATGCTAATGTCGTTGAAGAAAGCAAGAAAACCGAAGTTGAAAAAATCAACGACATACTAAGTGGTTAAATTTTTAAAGCTCTAGCTGATTGTTATATGTTAAGACTCTGAAAGCCTTGATATCATTGGTGATCCCGACTGGACTTGAACCAGCGACCTCTACCGTGTCAGGGTAGCGCTCTCCCAGCTGAGCTACGAGATCATTACCAATTTATTATACAGAGAACCTTTGATTTAATCAACCCTTATTTTAACTTTCCTCCGACGTAAAAAATTCTGCTCACATTCAATACGGCAATCAGCGTCACTCCAACATCGGCAAATACCGCAGCCCACATACTGGCATATCCAAGGGCTCCTAGGAGCATGACCACCCCTTTTATCCCAAGGGCAAATACTATGTTTTGGACAACTATCTTGTTTGTGTACTTTGCTATTTTAATGCCTTGAACCAGCTTTTTCGGATCATCTTTCATCAACACGATATCTGAAGCCTCCACTGCCGCATCAGAACCCAGGGAGCCCATGGATATTCCTATATCCGCCATTGCCAAGACCGGTGCATCGTTTATTCCGTCCCCCACGAATCCTATTGTCGCATTAGACCTTTTGTCTTTCTTTAGAATCTCAAAATGCTCAACCTTCTCTTGTGGCAGAAGCTCGGATTTGACTTCGTCCATATTCAATATTCCCGCCACATAATCTGCGATGTTTTTATGATCTCCCGTAAACATAACTGTCTTTTTTATTCCTTCGGACTTAAGATCTTCGACCAGGCCAAGGCTTCCATCCTTGATCTCATCAGCAATGAGTATATAACCTAGATATTTGCCCCCTGAGGCCACATGAACTACTGTTCCGATATCCATAAAATCCAAGTACTTTATTCCTGCATCCTCCATAAGCTTGTGATTTCCCGCAAGAATCTCAATTCCATCATATATGACTTTGACGCCTTTACCTCCGATATCAGTGTGCTTTTCAATTTTATGGAGGGAAAGCTCTTTATTGTATGCCTTCATGATAGAAGCGCCTATGGGGTGGTTCGACATCGATTCAGCCAAAGCTGCGCACTCCATAAATTCATCCTTTTGTACTCCTTCAGCCAAAACGACTTGCGTTACCTGAAAGATCCCCTTCGTTAGAGTTCCCGTTTTATCAAAAACTACTGTTTCCATGTTTTTCAAGGCTTCCAGGTACTGGCTTCCTTTAATGAGTATGCCTTCCTTTGATGCAGCTCCTATTCCTCCGAAATAGCCCAAGGGTATGGATATCACTAAGGCGCAAGGACAGGAAATCACTAAAAATATAAGTCCTCTATGCAGCCATTCACTAAAGGGGTCTCCCGTGACTATTGTGGGTATGATAGATATGGCAACTGCCATAGAAACTACTGCGGGAGTATAGTACCTTGCAAACTTAGTAATGAATTTCTCTGTGTTTGATTTTTTTGCTCCGGCATTTTCAATGAGATCTAGAATTTTAGCCACTGCCGAATCCCTATAAGTCTTTTTGACTACAGCCTTTACTGCCGATGTAGAATTGATGAATCCACCAAGAACTTTGTCCCCTACGCTCAGCTCTCTGGGCAGTGACTCTCCAGTCAAGGCTGAGGTGTCAAAAAGAGATCTACCTTCATATATTTCTCCATCCACCGGCATCTTCTCCCCCGGTTTTATTAATATCTCATCTCCTAAGTTCAATGACTCGGGGAATACCCTTTCAATCTTGCCATTTGAATATTTATTTGCATGCATGGCCTTTAAATCCACCAACTCTTTGATTGAGCGCCTGGAGTTATCTACGGCGTATGATTGAAACACTTCACCAACTTCATAGAATAGCATGACCGCCACTCCTTCACCGTATTCTCCTATGGAAAAAGCCCCAACCGTTGCAATGAACATTAAAAAGTTTTCGTCAAATATTTCTCTTCTGACTATATTCCTTAGTGCCGATTTGATTACGTCAAAGCCTATCAGCATATAACCCGCCAAATACCAAAACAGCGACGGGAGAACCACTCCGCTAAAAAACAGCGCATAAATATAAATCCCTATTCCAGCTAAAAGCCTGTAATTTGTAAAGAAATAAGGCACGATTCCCTTTTTTTCTGTTTTGCTATTCTCTCTCTTTTCATTCGATATGTCACAAACCTCATCTGATGTGAGGTTTAAGTGGATTTCTTCCTCATCCCTGTCTTTGATCCTTACGTTAACATGAGGTTCCAGTTTATTTACTATTTTTTTAATCTGGCTTATTATGTTTTCTTTAAGCTTTTCATCTTCAAACTCGATTTCCATAGTGCTGCTAACAAAGTTTAAGTTAGCTCTCTTAACCCCTGAAATCTTGTTTGTGCGTTCTTCTATTTTGCCTGCACAGCTGGTGCAGTTGAGACCTTCCAGTATTATCTTAAACATGTAATCCTCCGTTTTTTTTATGTTCTACATGTTCTCTGGCTACTTCCAAAATGACTTTTATATGCTCATCATCTAAAGAATAATACATCTTTTTGCCTTCCCGCCTGGCCTTTACCAATCCGCTGGCTTTAAGCAATCTCAGTTGATGGCTTATTGCAGACTGGCTTACCTCAGTCAGGTCCGTGAGACATTGAACGCAAAGTTCTTCTTTGAGCAAGGTGACAAGTATCTGCATCCTGGTAAAGTCGCCGAACACTTTAAAAAAATCCGCTATCTCCGTTATTTCTCTTGATTTTACATCATCCATCTATATCCCTCCAACATATGAGCATGTGTTCACATGTTCATTATAATTCTCCCAATAAAAAGTGTCAACGGATATTTGCGACTATGAAAAAAATTAAACTTGGGATAAAATATAATCATAAATCTGAAAGGAGCGAAATATGGCTGTTAAATTTAAAAACGACTGGAATGAAAAACTTAATGATGAGTTTCAGAAAGATTATTACAAGCACATGCGGGCTTTTTTAAAGCAGGAATACTATGCTTACACCGTGTATCCCCCTATGGAAGATATATTTAATGCTCTGAATTACACTTCATATGGAGATACTAAAGTGCTGATACTGGGCCAGGATCCATACCACGGACCCAACCAGGCCCATGGGCTATGTTTTTCTGTAAACCCTAAAACGCCTGTGCCTCCCTCTTTGCAAAATATATACAAGGAGCTTAAAAGCGACTTAGGTCTTAAGATTCCAAACAATGGCTATTTAAGAAAATGGGCACATCAAGGCGTGCTCCTATTAAACGCCGTTCTTACAGTCAGAGCCGGAATGGCCGGTTCTCATAGCAAGATAGGATGGCATGAATTTACCGACCACATAATATCTTTGCTAAATGAAAAGCATGAGCCTGTGGTCTTCATTCTATGGGGAAAGTACGCTCAGTCAAAGGAACATCTAATAACAAACAAGCGTCATCTCGTAATAAAGTCTCCTCATCCCAGTCCTTTATCCGCCAGTAGAGGGTTTTTCGGAAGCCGGCCTTTTTCAAGAACAAATGATTTTTTGTCGAGTCACGGGCTTAAAGAGATCGACTGGCAAATTGAAGATATATGATATCATAAATATTAATTTCACACGTCATTAATAGTATATAATTGATTTCAGTGACATATTATAGTATTATATTACTTATACTATACACCGATCGGAGGGAATCCCTTGAAGAGCTTTAAAGAATCCCAATTAATCGAAAACAAAGAGTATCTGGAGCTTCTTTCAGAGAAATTTTCAAACATTTCATCCACAGCTTCCGAAGTCGTAAACTTGAAGGCAATACTCAATCTGCCGAAAGGCACGGAACACTTTTTGACCGATCTGCATGGGGAGCATATCGCTTTCAATCATGTGATGAGAAACGCCTCAGGCGTAGTCCGGCGAAAGATCAACGATGTGATGGGAAAAACTCTTTCCCAAAAAGACATTACCGAACTGGCAACTCTGATTTATTATCCAGAAGAAAAGCTTCAACTTGTCAAAAGAACCAACTCGGATTTAACCGACTGGTATAAAGTGACTATTTACAGACTCATTCAGGTCTGTCGAGATGCTTCGTCAAAATACACCCGCTCCAAAGTAAGAAAAGCCCTCCCCAAAGACTTCGCCTATATGATGGAAGAACTTTTACACGAAGACGAGGAAAGGTTTAATAAAAAGGAGTACTACAATAAAATCATCGATACCATCGTCGAGCTTGAAAGTGCCGACCAATTTATTACTCAGATTTCAGCCGTTATACAGAGGCTGACTATCGATCATCTGCATATACTGGGCGATGTTTATGACAGGGGTTCTGGTGCCCATTTTATTATGGACACACTCGTAAAACATCATTCCGTTGATATGCAGTGGGGAAACCACGACATATTGTGGATGGGCGCTGCCGCAGGTGATACTGCCTGCATATCAAATGCCGTCAGGATCTGCTTGAGGTATGCCAACATGGACATACTGGAGGAGGGCTACGGAATAAACATGCTCCCACTGGCCACCTTTGCCATGAGGGCATACAAGGATGACCCTTGTAAAAAATTCATGCCCAAGCTACCTCCAAACGAGATTTTATCTGATAACGACCGAAATCTTCTAGCCAAAATGCACAAGGCAATCGCGATGATACAGTTCAAACTCGAACACCAGATAGTAGAAAAAAACCCGGATTTTTTGATGAGCCATCGTCTCCTTCTCGACAAGGTCGACTACCAGACCCACAAGATCAACATCGATGAGAAAACGTACAAATTAAATACCACTTATTTCCCCACCATAAATCCTGAGAAGCCTTGGGCGTTGACGGATGATGAGAAAGTCGTTATAGACAAGCTCCAAACCTCTTTTCTTACAAGCGAAAAGCTACAGACCCATATAAGGTTTATGTACTCCAAAGGAAGCATCTATTTGAAACACAACGGAAATCTTCTTTTCCACGCGTCAATACCCATGAACGAAGACGGCAGCTTTAAGAGTATCAATCTATACGGAGAAAAAAATTCTGGTAAAGCGCTGATGGATAAAATGGATCTATGGGCAAGGGAGAGCTATTTCAGCCGGGGCAACAAAACCTCCGGCACTGATTTTTTATGGTACCTCTGGTGCAACGAAAATTCTCCCCTGTTTGGCAAGGATAAAATGGCCACCTTTGAGCGTTACTTCATAGATGATAAAAAAGCTCATAAAGAAAACTATGCTCCTTATTTTATAATGGTGACAGATGAAAAGATAGCCTTGCAGGTATTGACTGAATTCGGCTTGGATCCCAAAGAAAGTCATATTATTAACGGTCATGTTCCAGTAAAAACAGGCGCAGGCGAAAGCCCCATAAAGGCCAACGGAAAGCTTTTGGTAATAGACGGAGGATTTGCCCAGGCATATCAGAGTACTACCGGCATCGCGGGTTATACGCTTATCTACAACTCTTACGGACTGCAATTGGCTAGCCACGAACCCTTCGAGTCTGTGGATAAAGCCATCAATGAAGGCATCGACATCAGATCCACTACCAGCGTTATTGAAAAAGTCGTTGACAGAAAAAAAGTTGCGGATACGGATATAGGCGATAGGCTTAGAAAGCAAATAGATTATCTCGAGATGCTCATAGCCGCATATCGCAAAGGAATCGTAAAGGAAAAGTTTTAGAAAAAGACGGATTGGAATCCGTCTTTTTTCTAAATATGGAATCTTCTTTTAATTTCTTCTTTAATATTTATCGGAAAATAATAGTGAAAATAAATAAGCGCAAGAGCGAGCAAAAAAGTGGGTATCCCTGCTATCAACGACCATATAAAGTGAGGCGCTCCTGCAACAAAAATGCTAATGGCCCATTCCAGGAGAAAAAAATACATGGTTGCAAATATCATGTTTACCGCTACATAAATCAGAAGCCTGTTTTTAAGATAACTGTAGGTAAATACGGCCAGCAGCGAAAACAAATACAGCCCTAAAACAAGAGGCAGCCCCAGCTGAAAGAACCAAGTCACCGCCCCGCTTAAATAGTCCAGCGCATATAAAAGTCCCAGAGTATTGATGGATGCTGCAGTAAGGTAAAAATATCTGCTTGGAATAAATTTTAAAAAGATGCCGATGTATACCCATAAGGATATGGTAGAAGCTATGCTGTACTTGGCCCAGGTTATTTCTTCTTGAAGATACATATTCACAGCGTACATAATTATTATGGCAAGGCCAAAAATTAATGTTATGCTCTTTAAAACTTTCTTTTTTACTTTCTTGAACTCTTCGGGATATATGTTTTCCGGGGTGGGAAATGGATGAACTTTAAGCTCTTCACGTTCATCTACATCAGGTATAGGATATTCGCAAAGAGGACAATTGAGTCCGCCTTTTTTAACTTTAACTCCACACTTGGGGCAATAAGCAGCCATATAAATCACTCCACATTCGTTTCTATTTCTACCGGGATTCCGAACTCCACGATATTTCTAAAAAATTCTCGCTCTACTTCTTTTTCATGTGTAAGCTTTCCAAAACTCATATAAAGCTTGTCCTTATATCCTACTGCGGCAGCCTTTATGATATTCCCGCTGCTTGGGGGAGGGTACATCTCGAACTTTTCAATCTTTCTTTCCATCTTTTCAGGAACTTTGACGAGTCCCACGTTTGATATTCCTGTGCTAAATCCCCTCTCGCCGTAAAAATGAAATATCCATGGCATTATAGCGTCTTTTATGAAAACCGGAAAGGCTCTTAAAAATACATTTCTCTCGTTCTTTACATTTCTACTTATCATTTGGTTGATATAACGTTTGTCCACTTGAATCTCCATGAAATTCTTGACGTACTTAATTATCTCTTCAAAGCTATAATGTCCAAGCCTGGGATCCACAACGGGAGTTACCGATACGAAAAAATTCCTCATGGTATTTGATGGATACATCTTCCTTAAATTAACAGGAACGTTAAGGACTACCGGTCGTTTCTTATAGCCGTTTTTTTCTATCAACTCCAGTATAGTCTTGAAATATACGGCGCATATGAATTCGGTAATCGTAGTATTATAGCTCTTTGCGGTTTCTTTCAAGGCATCCATATCGATAGCACCGGTAACCACTGAGTATATGCCTTTGGGAAGCAGCTTGTATGGAAAATGAAAGGCCTTTTTTATACGCTTCTGAGCCGGATACTTCTTAATATAATATTTGGAGAACCCGTCTTCCAGCTCTTCTTCTGCAGCCTGTCCATCAACAGGGGCAATATCTCCTTCAATCCTAATACTTTCGCCTACAAGCCTAAAATATTCGTATAATAGGGATTTTAAAAACACGAAAGCTCCTGTGCCATCAGTTATGGCATGTGTAAATTCAACGCTTATTCTATTTTTAAAGTACAGGACCCTAAACGGGAAGTTAGACTTTTTCTTAATATTGTAGTTCATGCAGGGATAGTGTCTCTCTTTTAACGGTACCGGTACATTATCGCTTTCTTCAACATAATACCAAAATACACCTTTTTTAATATGAGTATTAAAGTACGGGAACCTCTTGATCAGATTTTTCAGCGAGGCTTCCAGTATCGTTTCGTCGATTTTGTCATATAAGGTTGCGGATACTCTAAACAATGTGGTATCCATGGGGTTTATTATCGACACATACAGTCTTCCTGCATTATCCAGGCGAAACCATTTCTTTTGCATTATAATCCCCCCATTTAAAAGCCCAGTAGATCAAGCACCTTTTTTTCAACTTCCCTATTCATCCCTAAATATGGGTGATTATGCATATGTATCGCAGGATTGAAATTCAGTTCTATCACTCCATAGTTGCCATTATTCGGCTCCTTTTGAACGTCATCTATCATTATGTCTGCTCCTGTAATTTTAGCACCCACCGCTTTTGCGCATTTCAATGCAATTTCAGTGTAACCTGGATGTACTTGATCAGTATAATCTATGCTGTCACCACCTGTACTTATATTGGAATTTTCCCTCAGATATATTTTTTCGTCTTTCTTCGGCACATAATCCAACTCGAGGCCCTGCTTTCTCAAAAACTCCACTTCCACACTTCCAAGCTTTATTTTTTCAAGCGGGGTGATGTACCCTTCACCCCTTCTGGGATCTCTATTTTTAATCTCTACGAGCCTTTCAATTGAGTTGGTACCATCCCCTTTGACATTGGCCGGTTCCCTGTGTAAAATTGCAACTACCTCATCGCCAACGACCAAGAACCTAAATTCTTTTCCCGATATGAACTCCTCTATCAACACCGTGTCGTCATAGGCTAAAGCGTATTCCACTGCATTTTCAAGCTCATTGGGACTGCCTAGATCTTTAATCACAAAAACACCCAACCCAAAATTCGTTGACAGAGGCTTCACTACCAGATCTTTGCCAAAAAATATACCATAATGCTCCCGCGCTTCATTTAAATTTTTTATCCTTACACCTGACGGAACTCTTATGCCCACTTCCTTCAAGAGCAACTTGGTTACTTCTTTATTTCCCATTACCTCTGCAGATACGTATGTATCCGCAGAGGTTTTTGTAGCTTGACGGATAATCTCAGTCTTCATCCCTTTTGTCAACCTAATAAAGTTTTCATCTCTGTCTAATATTTCAACCTGTATGTTTCTTATCAAAGCCTCTTTTACTACTGCCTGTGTAGAAAGCTCAAGGCCTTCCAGATCAATACCGGAACTCACGCGAACAACCTCCCATCAACGTATTCTTAATTTAATATTACATGTTATCCATCCTCAAGGCAAATAAAAAAAGCGCCGGTTAAAGCGCTCTATAAATCAGTATCTCTTGGTCTTTCCTCTTTTTGAGCCTCTGTCATATTGGCTTTTCTTTCCTTTGGACACGGCTTTTCTGCCTGCTTTCGCACGCTCGATGCTTATTTTTTTGCCCTTTATAGTGTTTTGTCCCATTATTTCAAGAACTTCATCGGCAAATTCTTCCGGAATTTCCACGAAAGTATAGTCTTCGAAAATATCTATGCTACCGATTCTGTTTCCGCTGACACTTGTTTCACCAGCTATGGAACCAACTACATCTCCAGGTTTTATGTGATGATTTTTTCCTATATTTATAAACATTTTTGCCATCGGCTCATTCGATCTGCCTTTAGACTGCTTCTTGAAGGTTTGCTCTTTGTTAAAGCCCTTGAAATCCACATTCTCTTTTTCCGGAAGCTCAAGCTCCGATTTCACTAAAGCCGCGGCAACCTCGATTGCCTGATAGTCTTCAGTCTCCAATACCTTCTCTATGATCTTGATATATCTATCCAAACCGCCTTTGTCAATCTCGGTTTTGATTCTTTGCAAGAATGTATCGGTTTTTATGGTTTCTATTTCTCCGATGCTAGGTATAGGATGTCTTTTAATCTTCTTTTTTGTGTAGTTCATGACGTTTTTAAGCAAGTAGTAGTCTCTTGGAGTCACCATGGTAAATGCACTGCCCGCTCTTCCTGCCCTGCCCGTTCTTCCTATCCTGTGGACATAATACTCTTCATGGCTTGGCATGTCATAATTAAGAACCAGCTCCACGTCGTCTATATCAAGGCCTCTAGCCGCAACATCTGTTGCCACAAGGATATCCAGATCGTTTCTCTTGAATTTGCTGATTACAGAAGATCTTATCGACTGTTTCATGTCTCCATGTATCTTATCAACGCTGTATCCTCTTGTTTGAAGAAGATCTGTAACATCGTCGACCTTTCTTTTGGTGTTGCAAAAAACGATGGTAAGTTTTGGATTATAGACATCTATCAGCCTTGTCATAACCTCCATCTTGTCTTTTTCCTTTACTTCCAGGTAGAATTGCTCAACATTTGGCGTAGTAAGCTCTTTATGCTCTACTTTAACCATTTTAGGATTAGTCTGATATTTATTGATTATCTCCAATATGGCTTTTGGCATCGTTGCCGAAAACAACAGCGTCTGTCTTTCTTCTTTCACGCTTTCAAGTATCGTTTCGATATCTTCCCTGAAACCCATGTTCAACATCTCATCAGCTTCATCCAAGACGAATTTTTTAAGATTGTCGATTTTAAGGGTCCTTCTCCTAATATGGTCCATGACTCTTCCCGGAGTTCCTATAACGATTTGAGCTCCTCTTTTAAGTCCTTGAATCTGCCTGTCTATTGACTGTCCTCCAAATACCGGAAGAACCTTAATGCCTCTTTTATACTTTGCAAGCTTGCTTATCTCTTCGGATACTTGAAGAGCAAGCTCTCTGGTAGGACACAGTATCAATGCCTGCGTTCTTTTGTCTTCTTGATCTATGCTGTCGATGGTGGGTATCCCAAATGCGGCGGTCTTGCCAGTTCCTGTCTGCGCCTGACCTACGATATCCAAGCCTTCGTAAACAAAAGGTATCGCCATTTGCTGAATTGGAGTCATCTCCTCAAAACCCATATCCTCTACAGCTTTTTTAATCTCGCTGCTAATACCGGCTACTTCTTCGAACTTCATTTTTTCCATTTTATCATTCCTTTGAATTTTTTAAGAATTATATGCATACTCGTTTGTCGATTATCTGGACTATATCTGAATAAAAACTATTTTGACGTGTACTACAAAATCCTCATCATTTCATTATAACACCATCATAAGCTTTAGTCTATTAAAATCGCTTTCAGCCTGTTCTCAACTTCCCAAATGCTTTCTACTATTAAATCTGCAGGAGATAAATCCTGATTCCCCGAGTTTGGATTCTTATAACCTATCGTGTACATTCCAGCCGCCTTCGCCGCTATTACTCCCGCCGCCGCATCCTCAATTGCCATGCACTCCACCGGCGAGATTCCAATAAGCTCGGCCGCTTTTAGATATATATCCGGCTCTGGCTTGCTTCTTGTCACCTCGTCACCGCTTACCAATGCCCCAAAATAATTTATCAAATCCAAGCTTTTCAATATGCTCTCAATAAAATATTTTGGCGAAGATGATGCCAAGGCTATTTTTATATCTTTTTTGTGCAGTTTCTTTATGAGACTTTCTATGCCTCTTACTGCAACGATGCTGTCTTTTCCGAAAAGCTCTTTTTTATAGTAATCCTGACGTTTCGTAAGCTCTTCCACTGTAGCCTTTATCTGATGCCTTTTGATTAAATCCGACCACATGGCTTCATTCCCTACGCCGATGTACCTCTGCATCTCATCGAAATCCACCTCCACTCCGTAATCTTCCAGGGTTTTTGTATCGCATAAATAGTGTATTGGCTCACTGTCCACTATCACGCCATCCATGTCAAAAATCACGCCAGTTAATCTTTTCAATTAGATCCCTCCTTTGCTTCCATATTATAATAATATCAAAGAAGAGTTGTCGTTGGTATCCTTTTATTATGTTAATTTTTTGTTATGCTTTCTAAACGCATCTCATTTTCTATTGATATTTAAAACCTTCTATGCTAGTATATGACTATAAGCGAATATAGTAATTGCATAGGAGGAGTAATAATGAGTAAAAACAAAACATCTGGCATAGGTTTTTTCGAGAGATATCTTTCAATATGGGTTGCCTTGTGCATGATAGTTGGAGTGTTGATCGGCGTATACTTGCCTGAGATACCTGAATTTTTAAGTCGATTTGAATACGCCAGCGTATCTATTCCCGTCGCCATTTTAATTTGGCTGATGATTTACCCAATGATGCTTAAAGTAGATTTTAACAGCATCAAGCAGGTAGGTCAAAACCCTAAAGGCCTTATCATTACATGGGTGACCAACTGGCTTATTAAGCCCTTTACCATGTTTGGTATAGCCTCGTTGTTTTTCTTTGTAATATTTAAAAGCCTTATCCCTACCGATATGGCCCGAGAATACTTGGCCGGGGCAGTCTTGCTTGGCGCCGCTCCCTGCACAGCCATGGTTTTTGTATGGAGCCACCTTACTAGAGGCAATCCCGCCTACACCTTGGTTCAGGTCGCTACGAACGACTTGATAATACTTGTAGCATTTGTTCCCATAGTAGCCATACTCCTTGGAATAAGCGATATAATCGTTCCTTGGTCTACTTTGTTTCTATCCGTCGTCCTGTTTGTAGTAATCCCTTTGACCGGGGGCTGGCTGTCAAGGGTGTTGATCAGCAAGAACAAAGGTATTGATTACTTTGAGAATGTCTTCATACCAAAGTTCAACAATGTGACGATCATAGGTCTTTTGCTTACTTTGATAATAATTTTTTCCTTTCAAGGACAGATCATTGTAGACAACCCGATAAATATAGTTTTAATCGCCATTCCTTTGATCATCCAGACTTTTTTAATCTTTTTTATAGCTTACTTATGGTCGAAGGCTTGGAAACTTCCTCACGATGTAGCAGCCCCTGCCGGCATGATTGGCGCTTCAAACTTCTTTGAGCTTGCTGTAGCTGTAGCCATATCCCTATTTGGTCTTCAGTCCGGAGCTGCTATGGCGACTGTAGTCGGGGTATTGGTGGAAGTTCCTGTTATGCTCACTTTAGTAAAGATTGCCAACAATACGCGAGGTTGGTTCAACAACTGACAATTTATGGGGGCAGCAAATAAAGTTTGCTGTCCTTTAATTACATCAACCTAATTACGGGTAACAATATATTAAGAATAAATCCAATACCAAAAGGAGAGAGCGGCATGTTTAAAAAAGTAATCATAGCAACTGATTTATCACCTGCTTCATACGCACTAATAAAATGCCTTGGCAATCTAAAACCCTTAGGGACTGAAGAATGCCTATTGCTCCAGTGTCTCAGTGTGCAGGAAACAGCATCAATCGCCTTGTCATATACTGCTTCAGTCTTGGAGGATAGTCTTAAAAAGCAAAAAGAGCTTCTCGAGGGATTTGGCTACAAAGTAGAAACCAGGATAGTACCCGGCGTGGTCAAAAATGAGATAAACCGCATAGCTTTAAATGAAAACTATTCCGTGATAGTAACCGGTGCTCAAAAGCAGTCAGCTGCCAGCGAGGCTTTTTTCAGAGGCTTGGCTTACGATTTAATTCACCATGCGAAAAAACCAGTTCTTCTTCTTCGCCTTATTGAGTCAGAGGATGGAGCCACATGCTCCAGAGCTCTCGATTTACAAGGAAAGTCCCACATTGTTTTCCCTACCGACTTTTCAGAAAATGCAGACCATGCATTTTCCTACTTGACTCAGATAGTTGAGTCGGGACCTAAAAAGATTACTTTGATGCATATTCAGGATCAATCTAAGATTGCTCCATACCTTTTAGACAGGCTCGAGGATTTCAACGAAGTGGATTACCAGAGGCTTGAGAAGCTTAAGCAGGTGCTTCTCGAAAAGGGCGCTGAAGATGTAGACATTCAAATCAAACTAGGCTCCCCCTTTAAGGAAATAATAGATTTTGCAAATACCTCATCGGCAGAATTGATAGTAATGGGCAGCCAAGGTAGAGGCTTTGTAAAAGAGTTGTTCCTTGGAAGCGTAAGCCACAACATCGCCAGAAACGCCGATTGCTCAGTGTTGTTGATTCCTGCAAAGCGTTCCAAGAGCGATTGAGACAGCCTTAAAAATCCAGGCAAATATAAAGCCCGCATTTTGCGGGCTTTAATCATATGCTTAAAAGCATCTCTTCCTTCACATCTTCAGGATACCACCTAACAAGTGCCAGGTTTCCCTCGGTGTGTCTGTTTATATCGTTGATCCACTGAATCTCGCTTTCAGCCTTTGCTTTCAGAAGCTTGTTTTCAGTCTTTGTCGCATACAATGAAGAGTTTATTACCCACCACTTGCTGTATATGCCCGCTCTCGCAAGGTCAATTTCCAGTCTTTTGGCTTCAAACACAGGCGTAGTCTCAGCAAGGCTGACTATTATGACTTCTGTCTCTTTATCGTTTCTAAGTCTTGGCAGAAGTTTTCTGACTGATTCCGGTATGTCTCCCTGTGTTCTTTCAATTTCCTTGTGATAACTCTGGGTAGAATCAAGCAACAGCAGGGTATGACCCGTAGGAGCCGTGTCTATTACCACTACTTCTTCATCTGCTTTTTCAACTATTTGGGCAAAAGCTCTAAAAACAGCAATTTCCTGAGTGCATGGAGATCTTAAATCTTCTTCTATATACGCAATATCCTCTGCAGACAGGTTATCTCCAGCGGCTGCCAATACAGTTTTTTTGTAATCCTCAAGCACTTTCTCTTCGTCTATGTGGCTCAAGGTAATATTTTCATTCCCCTTAACAACATATTGAAGGTGGGCAGCGGGATCAGTGGTAGTAAGATGAACCTTTTCTCCCCTTGCAGCCAAACCTAATGCTATCGCTGCGGCTATAGTTGTTTTTCCCACTCCTCCTTTTCCCATGGTAAAGATTACTTTCTTCTCGTTTTTATAAAGATCTTCAACAATGGCATCAATGTTTTGATCACTTTCAAAGCTTACCTGCTCTAAACTCTCACTGAAGTTGTCTTCACTTAGAAAAGCTCTTATGTTTTTAGCACCGACTACATTGTAACCTCTCAGCGGAATAGCGCATGTTTCGAGATCCTTAAGCTCTGCCGGCATATTTTCCAGGGCTGTCGCTTGTTTATCATACAGCCCTTTTGATATTTCGTCATCGTAATCCAGCAACATGCCGTTTAATATAAGCCACTGATTTTTCACCCCAATATCCGCAAGTTCTTTCGATGCCCTTCGAGCCTCTTTGAGTGGAGAATCCTCCGGCCTTGCTACAAGTACCAATGTGGTCAGACTTGAATCCGCTAGTGTTTCTACAGCTTTTTCGTAGATTTCTTTTTTGCTCTCAAGACCCGACAGCTGCCCCAGGCAAGATGCTCCATGGGTATTTTCACTTATAAATCCGCTCCATGCAGAAGGCAATTGCAGCATTCTCAGCGTGTGCCCTGTTGGTGCAGTATCAAATATAATGTGATCGTACTCCAGTTGTGCATCTTTGTCTGTTATAAAATTGGAAAACTCGTTGAATGCGGCAATTTCTACAGTGCAGGAACCTGATAGCTGCTCTTCCATATTGGCTATTACTTCCTCTGGAAGCTTGCCCCTGTACGGACCGACAACACTTTCTTTATAATCTTTTGCCGCTTCGATAGGATCTAGATTAGCCACCATGAGCCTTTCAAAACCTAAAAAAGGGCACGCCCTGTTTGAAAGCTCCGTCTCAAAGACATCCTGCAGGTTCGAAGCAGGATCGGTGCTTATAAGCAAGACTTTCTTCCCACTGTCTGCAAGGGCAACAGCCGTTGCGCATGCTGTAGACGTCTTTCCAACGCCACCCTTTCCGGTAAAAAATAAATATTGGGTTATTTTGTTCTCCAAAGGTTTGTAATTTTTAAATTTCATATATTCTTCCTTTCACTCAACAGCATCCGCTTCCCGGACAGCATCCCTCGCTATTTGTTTTTGTCTCTTCCAATGATGTTATGTCAACCTCAAGACCCAGGGCAATTTCTTCATTGGTTGGATAGCAGGATGTCTTAATAATCTCTCCATCAATCAACGTCAACGGGAGGCTCTTTATTCCGTTGTCCGTCATATGGGCATTCACCCTTTTATTTTCTACAAATTTTTCAGGATTATTCGCAAGGTTAAACCTTTCAATTTGAAAGCCCTTTTTCTCCAAGTTGCCAGCCACTGTAGATATTCTTATTAGCTCCTTGTCCACGCTTACTCCACAAAGACCTGTAGGACAACACATTGCCGGTTCATATATTTCCATTTTTTTCATAACGACACCTCTTTATTTTCTTTATTTTTTCTTTTTTTCCATGTATCTCTTGTAGGTCTTGTGACCTCCCGATACGCTATATACCTTTTCAAATCCATTGCATATAAGGATGTTTTGAGCTGCATTGCCCGTAACCCCCTTGTTGCAATAGGTAACTGCTATTTTTTCCTTATCGACCTCTCCTAGTCTTTCCCTTAACTCGTTGTGGGGAATATTGACAGCCGTGGGTATATGGTGTTTCTGATACTGGCCCTCGACTCTGGCATCAATGATCACGTATTCATCTCCTGAATTAATCAACGCGTCGACCTGGGTGGCCGTCAAAAGCTTCCTACCTTTACTTATTGCATTGTCCAATATCATACCCGAATACATTACCGGGTCTTTAGTAGTAGAGTAAGGCGGAGCATATGCTAAATCTAGATGAAACAGGTCCTCAGCTTTTGCTCCAAAAGTTATAGCGGTAGCAAATACGTCCACACGTTTATCCACGCCATCTTCTCCTATAACCTGCACTCCTAGCACCCTTCCTGTCTTCCTGTCGGCTATGGCTTTGATGACGATCTCCTTGCCTCCCATATATTCCGGTCTGGAGGGTTTGATATTGTGGCTGATTTCCACGTCGTAGCCCATTGATTTTGCTTCCTTTTCCGATAGACCGGTCTGCCCGACGGCGAGATCAAAAACCCTAAATATACCGGTGCCAAGTATGCCCCTAAATTCCAGATTTCCACCTGTTATATTTTCGCCAGCGATTCTACCCGTCTTGTTCGCAGTAGAACCTAATGGTCTATAAATAGGTTTTTTCGTAATCACATGATAATGCTCGATGCAATCTCCACAGGCGTATATGTCCTTTATGTTGGTTTCCATCTTTTTATCGACTTTGATTCCTCCGCTATCTCCTAGATGTATCCCCGCTTCCTTAGCAAGCTTAGTGTTGGGCCTGACTCCTGTTGCCAGGATTATCATCTGAGAAGCTATCTTTTTACCACTAGATAAGATTACACCCTCCTTGGTAATTTCCTTAACCGATGTCCCTGTGTGAACTTCAACACCATTTTCAGACAAGTGATCCTCAACATATCCGGCCATGTCTTCATCAAGACCCGGAGTTACCTGGTCTAGCATCTCAACAACTGCAACTTCGAGACCTAGAGCCTTAAAGCTCTCACAAAGTTCCAATCCTATAAAACCCGAGCCTACTATCGTCGCTTTTGACGGAGCGCTTTCCTCCAAGTATTCTTTTATCCTGTACATATCGGTTATATTTCTAAGACTAAATGTATTGTTTTTATCCATTCCCTCTATAGGAGGCTTTACTGAATATGCTCCTGTCGCTAAAACCAATTTGTCATAGCAGTCTTCAAACTCTTCTCCAGTCACAAGGTTTCTTACCTTAACTGTTTTATTTTCCCCATTCAGATATAAAACTTCATGCTTAGTCAAAACATCAATATTGTATTTAGACTTGAAAAAAGCCGGGTCCCTGGGAGTCAGCTTCTCTGGGTTATCTATCTCACCACCTATGAAATAAGGCATTCCACATCCTGAGTAGGAAATGAACTCATCTTTTTCATAAATCGTTATCTCTGCACTCTCATCGCTTCTTCTTGCCTTAGCAGCAGCCGAAGTCCCTGCTGCAACCGCTCCTATTACTATGATTCTCATTTAGCTTCCTCCTCGCATTATATTACCGTAAGTGAATATGGTAATATAATATCACACTATTTTCTTTCATACAATAGGGTGAAAAGCAAAACCTAAAGCTTAACACAAACTAAATATTTGCATAACAAAAAACCGAGTTCATATAAAACCCGGTCCTTGTCTTAATATACATTAACTTTTTGAATGCTTTTTTAATATCAGTTTAAAAAGCTCTTCCTCTTTAGAAAGTCCACAGACATCTTCCAATACCTTTTCAAGCCCTTTTTCTTTAAGCATGCTGTCAAGCTCGATTGATTTCGGGTCATTTTGCGTCTTAAATGAGAGAGCCGCCAGGATTCCTGCAATCAAATTTTCTGGCACTATGCCATAGCTTAAGGCCGTCCTCGCAGGCGCAATCAGTCTATCCGTAGGTCCCAGCTTTCTTAAAGGGTCTCTACCGACCCTTTCAACGGGATCCGCGAGAGCCGTGTTTTCAAACCTAGATATTATTTTTTCCATGTATTTTTGATGCTCATCCATATCGAATCCATGTTTCTTAACAAGGGCTTGCCCCACTTCTCCCATGGATGCTACAACGATCTTGCGAACCTCACCGTCGTTGATTGCCTGGTGAACGTACTCCAAATTATTCTGATACCCGAGATAAGCGGTCACTGCATGAGCGGTATTCAAGGTAAACAGCTTTCTTTCGATATAGGACGGCAGGTTATCAACTAGATTCATGCCCTCAATTTTAGGCACGTCTCCAACCAACTTCTCCTTTTCCACGTTCCATTCAAAAAACGGTTCCACCGCTACAGATAAAACATCTTGTTTATCCTCTTTTGCTTCGGGTACAATTCTGTCAACCGTGGTATTAGGAAATCCTAAATTTTCATCTGCATATCTTTTGCCTTCTTCGGTCAAGTTTTCATATACTGACGCTTTTAATATGTCGCTGTTTCCCACCGCATTTTCGCATGCCAAGAAGTTCAGCCGTTTTACGGATTTTAATTCAGCCATCTTCTCTATAGCCTTTGCAATTGTTTTTGCGATAACCGGCAGTATGTTGACTCCTACCGCTGTAGTCACAAGATCGGCTTTTAGAAGCTTTTCAACAACGGCATCCTCATCTCTTCCGGATATGCCTCCTACATTTTCAACAGTTAAAGTCTCCTCGTCCTTCCCTGCGATAATGACATCGTATTTGCCTTTTAAGTTAAGTTCATCTATGATTTTTTCATTTACATCTACAAAGTAGACTTCATAACCGGATTTTGCAAGCAAAAGTCCGATGAATCCTCTGCCGATGTTGCCCGCTCCAAAATGCACTGCAATTTTTCCCATTAGGCACCTCACACGCTTTGGGTGAATTTTTTGTATATTTCACCCGCATCCTTCGCGCTTATCATTTCTTCCACATTTTTTTCTTCACTGAATATAGTGGCTATGTTTGCTAGAATGTCTAAATGCTGGTTGTCTTTTCCGGCAATTCCTATGACCATGTATGCCTTGTTGCCATTCCCGAAATCCACGCCTTCCGGAACCTGGATTACAACTATCCCGGAATTTTTAATCACATTGCCTTCTCTAGATTTTGCCACTCCGTGAGGTATAGCAAGTCCGTTGCCCATGTAGGTGCTCATGACCTTCTCTCTTTCTTTCATGAGGTCGATATAGCTTTCATCAACATATCCCGAATCCACCAGCAGCTTTCCTGCATATTCAACAGCTTCGTCTTGGTTTGTCAACTTAGCTCCCATTATTATGTTTTCTTTTTTTAGAATATCCATCTTATTTCCTCCTGCGTCTTATTAGACTTTACAATTTTTTATATAGTTTTGAATGAACTGATTAAAACTGATCATGACTACTTCCTTAATTTCCTCTTCATCTCCAATTCTCAGCATTGGTATAAAGTCTTCTGCCTCCACTATCATTGCGCTAAGCTGACTAAGCATCTCTTTGTGCTCTCTAGGAGTGTCACATCCCATAAGTAGCATCAACACCGTATCAACTAGTTCTTTGTTTCCTTCTGCATCAGTAAATGCAACAGGTGATTTCGTTCTGAATACACCTGCGATGACTTCATCCACAGACTCGCTTTTAGCGTGCACCAATGCCAGGTTTTTTGATTTGATGGCCGTACCCATAAGATCTTCCCTACGCTTGATATCTTCAAAGAGCTTCTCTACTCTGGCTCTGTCTTGACCTGAAACGTACCTAGCTATATATTTCAGTAGTTCATCCCTGTTGTTTATAGTTATCTTTTCTTTTAAGAAAAAATCCCTATTCAGTTTCTCCGACGCCTCAATATACCTTTTTAGCTTTACCATGTCGAAAGTCTGTTTTTTCCCGTATGAATTCACTTGGTCCTGGCTTTTAATATCTACGTTGTAATCGTCAATGCCGACGATTCCGATCCTTTTCTTTAAAGCCATAACATCTTCCCCTGTCAATAGGGGGTTCACGACGATGTAGTCAAAACTTCTTTCTCCCAGATTGATAGTGGAGACTACTAAATCGACGCCTGGATGCTCTGCCAAAAAATCTTCTGTCTCTTCTATCGCCGTATGTCCAACCACCTCTATTTCTCCAACCTCCTTGATGAGCTTGGAGCTTAATAACCTAGAAGTACCCAGCCCGCTTGGGCAAACCACCAATATGTGCACCCGTTCTTTTTTTGCAGACTTTTTTCTTTCAAGATAGGCTCCAAGATGCATGGCTACAAATCCAGTCTCTTCCTCAGGGATTTCACACCCTATTTCGTCTTCCAAGACCTTTAATATGGTCTGACTTAGATCGAAGAGATCTTTATATTGCTTTTTTATCGCCTCCAACAATGGGTTTCTTATGGGCATATTAAGTTCCAGTCGGGTTATTGCCGGTTTTAAGTGAATTAAAAGCCCCATATATAAATCCTTGTCGTTATTAAACTCTATCCCTGTTAGTTCTGCAGCTTTCTTGAGCATACGGTTGACGATGCCTGTCACATCATATTTAAGATATGTCCCTTTTTCTGTAGGCAGCCTCTCAATGCTTACTTTCGCGCCTCTCAGATGCATAGTTATATATGCGACTTCATCTATCGGTATCTTTATTCCGAACTCTTTTCCCAGCTTTGCTCCGGCTTTTTGGGCTACTTCAAATTCAGGCGTTGGTCTCAAGTTGCTTAAGACTTCCTCTGAGACTTTAATGGTATCGCCGCTTTTTAGCCTTGAAATTGCTAAAATCGTGTGTATCAAAAGGCCTATGTAGGCATCATCGGTAAGCTTCTCTCCTAGTTCCTTTTCCATGCTTCTAATAACCTCTTCAACACGGATTATAGTCTCTTCTTCCACAAGTCCTAAAAGCCTATCTGCTATATTGACATGAGCCTTTTCACTGGATGTTTCTGTAATCTTTTTCTTTATAAGCTCTCTTACGTCCTTGAGATCTAGCCCTTGGTAAAAAATATTCATTATCGCATTACGAATCCGCTTTTCATCCCCTTTCACGTACAATCCAAGTCCAGGTTTTCTTACAAGTTCAAGACAGTAATCCTTTAGAAATACCTCCACCTTATCCAAATCCGATATGACCGTATTTTCTGTTACATTTAGCTTGTCAGCCAGATAAAAAATCTTCACCGGTTCGCTGCTTAATAAAAGCTCTGATAGTATTATGAAACGCCTTTTTTCAGGGTCATACTTGGTGGTCCCCAAATCCTGCTCTATCAAATCTTCTACTTTCTTTCTGGCATCGCCTTCCCAAAGAGTTTCAAAACCCGCACTTATTCTTCCCTTTGGCAAAACCTGGTTCTCTTCAATCCAGCTAGTAATTTTATTTAAGTCCCTGTATAGTGTCCTTGGGTGTATATCCAATTTATCCGCTATTTCATTTGACGCTTGAGTCTTGTTGTCTAAAATGTATCGAAGCACTTGAAGCTGTCTGGAATTAATCTTCAATAAATATCACCTCCATTTCGAAGAGGCGGGCTTAACTATGTTATACCCATAATTTCTCTTTTTATCTTTTAAAAAGGAGATAGCGCGTATTTTTCGCACTATCTCTCTAGTTATGCTTCGTTCCTACTATTCCCCCGATAGCCTTTCAGTCAATTCGTCATATTTCGGACTTCCAAGGAAGTTATCAACAGATACGTGTTCTGCATTTGGAGCTATTTGCCTAGCTCTGTCCGTTAAGGATTTTTGGGTAATCACTATGTCTACATCCTGTGGTATCTCGTTTACTGCGACATTAGTCACCTCTATATCTAGTCCTGCGCTTTTAAACTTTTTACTTAGTAGAGATGCTCCCATGGCACTTGATCCCATACCGGCATCGCAGGCAAACACTACTTTCTTCACTTCTGAAGCTTCTTTTTTAACAAATTGTGACACGCTGCTTTTTTTGCCTTTGAGGCTTTCCATCTTTTCTGTTGCTTTTTGAAGATCTTCTTCATCAGGCTTCTTGCCGCTTTTTAGAAGAGCCGAAGCAATAAGGAATGACACCACGGTACCTACCAACACGCCAGCCAAAACTCCTAAATGATCACCCCTAGGCGTCATAGCCATGTATGCAAATATGCTTCCTGGTGAAGGTGTTGCTACAAGTCCTGAACCAAATATGGTGAATGTAAATACTGCACTTACACCTCCGCCGATAGCCGCTAGTATCAATTTTGGGTTCATCAATATATATGGGAAGTAAATTTCATGTATTCCTCCAAGGAAGTGAATTATCATCGCTCCTGGCGCAGACTGCTTAGCATTGCCTTTACCTGCAAACCAGTACGCTAGAAGAATTCCAAGGCCTGGACCCGGATTTGTCTCAAGTAGGAAAAATATGGACTTCCCAAGTTCTGCAGACTGCTCGATTCCTATTGGTCCAAGTACTCCGTGGTTTATGGCGTTGTTCAAAAACAATACTTTTGCAGGTTCGATGAATATGTTTGCAAGGGGCAAGAGTCCTGCGTTTACGATTGCCTCTACTCCTGCAGCCAGTGCTCTGTTTAGCCCCAGAACAGCTGGTCCTATTCCTATAAGTCCTAGAAGGGCCATTACTCCCGCGAATATTCCTGCGGAGAAGTTATTTACCAGCATTTCAAATCCTGTAGGGATTTTTCCTTCAAGCATGCCGTCGATTTTCTTGATACCATACCCTGCAAGAGGTCCCATCAGCATAGCTCCCAAGAACATGGGGATATCTGCTCCAACGATTACACCCATTGTCGCTGCAGCGCCTACTACCCCGCCTCTTACGTCATGGACCATCTTTCCTCCTGTATAGCCTATCATAATAGGAAGAAGATATATAATCATAGGGCCTACCAATTCTGCAAAGGTTTCGTTTGGCCACCATCCTGTTGGTATGAAAAGTGCTGTTATAAGTCCCCAAGCAATAAATGCTCCAATATTCGGCATGATCATTCCGCTTAAGAATCTTCCAAAGCTCTGAATCTTTACCGACATTCCGGATCTGTTTTCGACATTGTCATTCATAGTTTATACCTCCTAAAGTTTTTCTTTAACTGAATTATATCACCGGGTAAATAACCATATAATCAAAAGTTCCTGCAAAACTGTCATAAAAGAGATGACAATTTTACAGGATGGCATTTTAAGATTCAATTCATTTGTGGTATAATGAAGTACATAATTCCTTTTGGAGGTTTCCATGTTTGATAGTATAATAAGTATGATCAGCGGCAAATATGACGCATTTACGATAGAAGAATTTGAAAATAAGATTGTGTATACCCTCGTAAGCAACGACAGGAGCGATTTTGAACATATCAAAAACAGGCTAAAAGAACGTGTCGGCAAAAGCATTTGCCTCAACAGCCTTGATCGTTATGAAATAGAAGTTATCGATGAGCTCGGCTTCAATAAAATCGTTTTTAAAAAGCTTTTGTAAGAATCATTTAGACCAGATGTCCAACACATCTTTGATCAGCGGAAGATATTTTTCCCCTGATCTTTTTCCGTATAGTATCATGCTCAAATAAACCTTGCTTGTACCTACTTCACTGGCAAGCTCATTTTGAGTCTTTCCCAGTTCAATAAGCCTCTTTTTTACTTCAATACCAAACGGAGTCAATTTTTGTTCCGCCATAAAACATCCCCCCTTATTGACTATACGTTACATATACCCCTTTTGTCTTTTCTATACCCACACATAAAAAAATGCAACTTTCCTTCTGTTTTTCACGAAAATATTTGAGCTATCATTTTTAATAAAATGTGATAAAATGATAGATAATAGATAGGTTTCAATGCTTTCATTTTATCCTACACTTGTGAACGTGTCAATTATTTCGTTCTCACAAGCGATAAAGCATGACTATCCTGGGAGGTAATTAGATGAACAACGAATTTTCCGGCGTAGGAGAAAGACTCCGCCAGTTACTTAAAAAAAATAAATTAAAGCAAGTGGATGTTTGCTACGCTGCCGGGATATCCAAAAATGCCATGAGCAATTACATCAGCGGCAACAGAGTCCCGGACACCAAAGCACTGTATAAGCTTTCAAAAGTATTTACTGTATCGATGGAGTGGCTCCTAACCGGCGATGAAAATGTGACCACCATAGCCCTAGGCCAAACCGAAAAAAGCATGCTGGATCTATTCCGGGGATTGTCTCACGAAGACAGGGAAGAGATAATTATGCTTATCGACCTTAAATACCACAGATCCAGAAGTAAAAAAGGAAACAAATAATTTATACTGGGAGATTTTTTATTTTTGCTTGTTATGATTAACTTTTTTATCAAAACTTGCTAAGCTTTTAAGTTTATGCAAGTTTATCCCTTATTATTTTTGCCTTCTATGTCATATTATGATATCTTAGACATATAAAAAAATAATTTAACAGGAGATCTCTATGTCGCAAAAAATTCATACAGGTCACAGGCAGCGCATGAAAAACAGATATATCAAAGAAGGGCTGGATCATTTTGAAGACCATCAAGTTTTAGAAATGTTGCTTTTCTTTTCGGTTCCTAGAAAGGACACAAACGAGTTGGCTCACAGGATGCTTAAAGAATTCGGAAGCCTCTCCACCCTTTTCGAGTCAACACCGGAAGAAATCTCTCGCAGATGCGATGTTACCCAAAATACAGCCGTATTGGTTTCTATGATTCCCTCTTTGGCTAAAAGGTACTTCAAGGGACGGTGGGGAGAAAAGCCACTTCTCAACAGCTCCACCAAGGCTGGCCAGTATGCAGTTTCTCTCTTCACTGGTCTCAAATACGAAGCTTTTTATATCATTTGCCTGGATTCTCAAAACAAGGCAAGCCACGCAGCCAAAGTGCATGAAGGCACCATAAATGAAGCTCCTGTTTATCCCAGGCTTATCGTAGAGACGGCCTTAAGGCATCAAGCCAACAGCGTCATACTATCCCACAACCATCCCGGCGGAAGCCTCAAGCCCTCCAACGCAGATATAGAAGTCACAAAGCGGATCATCTCTGCAATGGAAGCAATTTCAATAAAGGTAGTTGACCATATAATAGTGGCAGGCGAGCTCTATTACAGCTTTGCCGAAAATGGCAGACTTTAGAACTTTATGTTAAACTGTAAGTATAATATCTCACGGGAGGTACTCTTATGGTTAAAATCAACAGCCCCAAGAAATTTTTACTGGCCTTGTTAAAACGAATAGACGAAGACAATATAGTCGCATTTGCTTATCAACTTACATACAGCTTGCTCCTTGCGGTATTTCCATTCTTAATATTTCTATTCACTTTAATCGGATACAGCGACCTTGACTCCAGTGCCATTTTATCCACTTTAGACAGCTCCCTGCCTGACAACGTATTCAATATGATAAACGACCTAGTTACAGATATAGTCGACAGCCAAAGAGGCGGGCTTATGTCCTTCTCTGTATTTCTATCCGTTTATTCCGCAGCCGGCGGATTCAGGGCTTTTATGAAGGGTACAAACAAGGCACTTGGCATTAATGACGAGCGATCTTTGCCACTTAAGTATCTGTTATCTATCTTTTGGGTCGTTTTATTTGCACTTACGATACTTTTAGCCTTGATAGGCATAGTCTTTGGACAGCAGTTGCTCGACCTGGCATCGTATTATTTCCCAAAGCTTCCTTTTGAAGGCTTGGTAGATCTGCTTCGAGTAATACTTCCAGTCGTCTTTATCTTTATGCTCATTCTAGCTTTTTATATTTTTGTGCCAGCGAAAAAAGTGAAATTCAGATATGCTTTTCCCGGCGCTATATTTTCTACTTTTACCTGGACTGTATTTACATTGGTTTTTCAAAAATACGTGGACAATTTCGCCAACTACTCTCGTTTCTACGGAGCTTTGGGGGCAGTGATAGCTTTGATGCTTTGGCTTTTGCTGACTTCATTGATTCTACTGCTGGGGGTGGAGTTAAATGCCATGCTCATTGAAACAAAAAACATCGACGATCCGTTTATGTATCCTGTTAAAAACATTAAACAAAGGCTCCGAAGATAAAAACTTTAATTATATTTTTAAAAAAAGTAATCTGATAAATTGTTAACGGGGAATTATTGTGATACAATTATCAATATAGTTAAATTTATAACAAAACCTATCAAGGAGGAATTACATTGACAAAAAAAGTATCCCACACGAAATTCAAAGCATTGCTTGTAGCATACAAGGAGCTAGATCCTGAAATCTATACCGAACTTTCGAATCATTTCATATCCACCATCAAAAGCCCTTCAGATGTCATTTCTTCACTGGGCATCAGTGAAAGAAGCGCTATTGGCTTGTCATACAGAATAGCCTTGTACAAAAGGTGGTTTAAAGATGCTTCTCTCGAAAAGCTAAACCAAGGCTATCATCTTGGCATAATCGAAATACCCGCCTCTTACGGCGACGAAACAGAATCCTTTGTCAAGGATTTTGACAAAATATTCGGTGACCATGTCATTATCGTAAGTACAGAGGAGTTTTAAATATTTTCCCATTTTTTAAAACCTTCCCTTTGATGAAAAGGGAAGGTTTTAATAGGTACAGCTTTTTCAACACCGGAATTATTTCTGTGCAATCCCCTTTCTCAAAGTGTAATCCGCTTCTTTTTCTGCGAAAAAATCAACATGCTTACTTGAAATCCCATGCCAAAGTTCGGAACATAGCTGTCGTGCACGATATCAACATGGTATGCGTCAATATCAACTCTCACAAGCTTCGCCACCTGATCCTTGAGCGAACCATAATCGGTGCACATCATTGAAGCGAATAATATTTTTCCATCTTAGCCTTCCTCATATCAAATCATTACCTTAACACTATGCTATAGTCTCAAACATAATGATATGCTTTAAATCGCCTTGTAGGCATGTTATTGATTTTTAAAAACGTCTACCAACGCCAAAAAGTTCTCAACCGGTATATCCTGAGGCATCCTATGAGTAGGAGATGCGATATATCCTCCGTCTTTCCCTAAAATAGACATGGTTTCCCTTGCTTTAGCTTTTACCTCATCAGGAGACGCATAAGGCAGAAGCCTTTGCGTGCTGATGGCACCCCAAAATGCCAGATCCTTACCGTATTGGCTTTTAAGCTTTTTTAAATCGTATATTTCTGGCTGTATAGTATTATACACATCTAGTCCAATCTCGACAAAATCCTCCAGTATCAGGTTGTTGTCCCCACAGGAATGTTGTATTACGACTTTGCCCTTTTTCTTAACCTCTTCATATTGTTTTGCCAGTAGCGGCTTAATGTACTTTCGCCACATAGTAGGCCCCATTATCAGACCTCTCTGCTGTCCGTAATCATCTCCGAAATAAAATCCGTCTATATCATACTCCATGGCTATTTTTATTCTCTTCATGTTAAACTCGAATATTTTTTCAAACAGGGCGTAGGTAAACTCCGGATTTTCTATCATATCCATCAAAATATTCATCATGCCTCTTAGTGACCAAGCCCTTTCGTAAAGATTATAGCTTATCTTGCAAATTTTAAAGGTGTCCCTCCCATTTGAAAGAGTCTTTTCTATCTCTTGTCGCAAAAGCTCTTCCTGAACTTGGGGAAATTCATACATGTCAATATCCGGTTTTTTAAAGATAACCTCAGCCGGGATGCCGATATCCTTGTCGTGTCCCGTCCTGTCCCAAACGACTCCAAACTCGTCTTGGTAAAAACCATCTCTTATCCAGATTCCTCCAGCGTTCAAGTTAATCTTTTCAATATGGTTGTCTGCATAGTCAAAAATCTCATCCGGGGTCATACCAAGCTCTCTGCAAAGGATTTCAAGGATATCTTTAGTAAATTCGATGGTGTGGGGAATTTTGTCTGTTCTCTTGTGGTTGATAGCGTCAAGAACTCTTTCTTTCTTCATCAAAACAACTCCTCCCGTTATATGAAAAAATTCAATATTTGATTCAATGGAATATCTAAACTCTAAATGAGCCTTTCAGGCTCCTTGCTTGCTGCCTTTTGTCATTCTGCGCAGCATCATTTCGATAGCTTTTCCAAATCCTCTTGGCACTGCAGATACGCTCCTAGGCAGTACCTCTTTGACCAGCGTCTGCCTTGATCGCCTTCTTACGTATCGCCTAAAGCCTTTAGCTTTAGTCTTGTTTGGATCCAAGAGAGCTGTTTTCGCCGCATACCCTATCTTCAGAGTGACAAATGCGCTTAATGTCCCCTGTATCAGCGAATCCATAGTCTTTGACAGAATCTTGCCTGCGGCTACGTCTCCAAATGATTCCAGCATCTCTTCTAAGTATTCATTTATCTCAAGTTCCTCAAGCTGATTTACCACAAATGCAGTTAAGAATACATTTCTGAAGATTTTAGCTATATTCATCACGCTTGGTCTGATTCCAAATAACTTAACCATGCTCCCCACCATCTTTACGTTATAGTAAATGACGGCTGCTACATCAATTAATCCATTTGGAGATATCGCTGTTGTCAAAAAAGTGAGCAGGGAGCTTTGCACTATGGTTTCGTCAGCTTGTCTTTCCTTCTCCGCAATTAATCTTACCAAAGCCTCTTTGAGCTCATCTTCTTTTTTGCCTTCAAGCCTTTTTATGTCTTCTTCGTCTCTAGACAATGCTCTTTTGAACTTTTCCAGCTCGCTGTTATCCGGCTCCGCATTCTCACCTCTTAATAGAGATGAATAATCATATACCGGCGATTTTATAATCCACCATATGGGAACAGTCCCTATCCATAATGCGAATACGCCAATTAGGACATAAAACACCCCCGATAAATAAGGATGAACAGAACTTAATCTCTCACCCATTTCAATTACATTATTTAGAAGCGTCATCATTAAAAAAAACGACAGCAATATTACAAGTCCGGTTAGCCAATGACTTCTCTTCACATTTTATCTCCCATCTATTCGTACTTTCCTACAAGGGGAACGAAACTTACATATTCTTTAACAGAAGTGTCCAGCTTGCCCATTGAGTCTTTTTCTATCAGCGTTAGTTCCTGCACTCTTCCATTGCCGATTGGAATCACCATCTTCCCCTCTTCCCCCAGTTGAGCGATTAGGGAAGGGGGAACCATAATTGCCGCAGCAGTAACCATTATCCGATCAAATGGCGCTTTTTCCTTCCAACCCATAGTGCCATCTCCAAGCTTAAATGATATATTGTCAAACCCCATCTCTCCCAGTCTTTTAACGGCCTTATCGTGCAACTTTTTTATTCTCTCTACAGTATAAACTTCCTTTGCTCCGCTTGCAAGAAGCGCTGTCTGAAAGCCGCTGCCGGTGCCTATCTCCAGCACCTTGGAGTCCGTCTTTAAATCTAGCATGATCGTCATTGCGAGCACTAAGGACGGCTGTGATATGGTCTGACCGTATCCAATGGGAAAGGGCCCGTCAACATGTGCAAACTCTTGGCATTCCTCCATAAACAGTCTTCTATCCAGCCTGTTGAAAAGCTCTTTTATTCTTACCCTGTTATCCACATCTATCTCTCCTTGCCATCAAGCTGCGCATTTATTCTTATGTAGTTTAAGATATCCGTACGGGAAACTATGCCCAGCATATTGCCATCCTCCATAACCAGCACCCGTCCGACTCCGTTTTTGAATACCTTCTCCATGGCAGTTGAAACAGTATCTCTAGGAGATACCACAAAATCCTCTGTTAACTTTCGGGATATGCTTCCTACCGTTGTTTCGTCCCAAATAGCTCTATCCACTTTTTTAATTTCATCGATAGTAACGATTCCCATAACCTCGTCTAATCTCATTACAGGAAACATTGAAAACTTATACTTGTAATAATACTCCTCCACAAGCTGCTGAAGGTTCACGTAATATTCCACTGCAACTATATTTTCAGTCATAAATTTGTTAACGCATATCTTGTTGAACATGTCGTTCATTAACACATGCTGGTAACTCGATTGTGACGCCTGGGTTATGAACCATCCTATAAAAAGAAACCATACCCCATTGAAGAGATTCCCTGCCAATGCCAAAAAAACACCATTGAAAATCAGGAAGTACCCAAAAAAGCTCCCTAGGGAAGACGCGATCTTTGTTGCCTTCTGCATGTCACCCTTTACTTTCCATATTATAGCCCTTAAGACCCTTCCACCATCCAACGGAAATGCCGGAACCATGTTAAATATAGCAAGTATTATATTTACAGTTGCCAGGTAAGTAAATGGCACCACAAAGTACTCCTGTGCTCCGGCTGCAGTAAGAACATTAGCTGTCAAAAAAAACAGAGCTGATAAGGCTACGCTCATTGCCGGACCGGCTATGGCAATCTTTAACTCTTGTACAGGGTCATCGACCTCTTTTTCTATCTGTGCCATGCCACCGAATATGAAAAGAGTTATCCTCTTAACCTCTAAGCCTAGCTTGATGGATACAAGAGAGTGTGACAGCTCGTGAAGAAGCACTGAGGCAAAGAACATCACAGTCATAATAGCCGCCAGCATCCAATTTAAAGCCGCATCCCACTCGGGGAAATTTACCGGAAAATAGCTTGTTGCAAGCATGAAGGTAAGAAGCGCAAAAATCACAAGCCAGCTGATGTTGATCTCGATTGATATTCCTTTTATTTTGCCTATTACAATAGAACCTTTCATATGATTGACTCCTCACTTTTATTTTTTTGTATCCTTTAATACTATTTACCCTTAGGCGCAGGAAAAACACAGGCGGCATAAAGAAATCCACATACTTACGCTCAAAGCGGACTGTTTTAAAATTTTAAACAATTTTTTGTTACAAATACCCACAATAGAGGTATAAAGTACTTAGTAGACATTTAAGCAGTGAAAGGAGCGATTCAACATGGGGAGAGACGAACCCGCAAACAACGAAAACCAAGTCTTTTGGGAATCTCTATCCGTCGAGGAAGTCTTAAGCAAGCTGGACACTGACCTAGAAGGACTTACCGATAACGAGGCAAAAGCCAGACTTGAAAAGTACGGCCTGAATAAATTGCCTGAAAAAAAAGGTCCCAGCGCTATAAAACGCTTTCTTATGCAATTTAACAACGCCCTCATTTACGTTTTGCTCGCAGCCGCTATCCTAACTGCAGTTTTGGGCCACTGGATAGACACATGGGTAATTATCGGAGTTGTTATCATCAATGCATTAATAGGATACATACAGGAGGACAAAGCTCAAAAAGCACTCGATGGAATCAAGCATATGCTATCTTTAAAAGCTTCCATTTTAAGAGCCGGCAGCAGGCAGACTATACCCGCCGAGGAAATCGTTCCAGGAGAGATTGTGATTTTATCCCCGGGAGACAAAATTCCCGCAGACCTTCGTTTGACTGAAATCACTGCCAATTTCAGAGTGGAGGAAGCATCTCTTACAGGAGAGTCCGAAGCAGTAAAAAAATCCATTGATCCGGTATCTGAAGGAACCGTTCTTGCAGAAAGGAAGTCAATGGTGTACACGGGAACCACTGTAAGGGCGGGCAGCGCTAAAGGGGTTGCCTCAGCAACCGGAACCGATACCGAGCTTGGCAAGATAAATAAGATGCTTTCGGAGACAGAAACCATGGCTACGCCTCTAATCAGAAAAATTAATAAATTTGGAAAATATTTATCCATTTTTATTATAATCTTTTCGCTAGCCCTATTCGCTTTTGGTTATTTCTTGCGTGATTTTACAATTGCCGAAATTTCTTTAGCTGTTATTGGTCTAGCGGTTTCAGCTATTCCCGAAGGACTCCCTGCCATACTTACCATAACCCTGGCAATAGGCGTTCAGCGTATGGCTGCTAGAGATGCTATAATAAGGCGCCTGCCTTCAGTAGAAACCCTAGGTTCTGTAACGGTCATTTGCTCTGACAAGACTGGCACGCTGACGAAAAACGAAATGACCGCAACTACTATCTACACCATGGCCGGTGAGTATACCGTTAAAGGCTCAGGCTATTCGCCTGAAGGGTCTATTATCAGAGAGGGTTCCCCTGTAGATTTATCTACAGATACGATACTAGAAAAGCTGATTCAGTCTGCATATCTTTGCAACGATTCTCAACTCAAGCAAGATGAAAGCGGAAACTGGGATGTCAAGGGAACTCCTACAGAAGGCGCCTTGATGGCTCTTTCCAAAAAATCAGGAAAGCTTGACTTTGAAACCAAGCGACTGGCGCTGATCCCTTTCGACTCCGAGTATAAATACATGTCAACTTTAAATGTAGTAGAAGGAAAAAGCTTCATATTTGTAAACGGAGCTCCAGACCAGCTGTTATCCATGTGCTTACAGCAGCTGGGCAAATCAGGGCCTGAGGATCTTAAAAAAGATCTTTGGCAGGAGCATATCGAAAACGGTGCTTCAAAAGGTCTTAGGATGCTTGGTTGCGCTTACAAAGAGGTGGGTGGAGAAAAGACCGACCTTACCCATTCAGACCTTGAAGAAGGCTTAATCCTAATAGGCGTGACCGGGGTTATGGACCCCCCTCGTCCCGAGGCCATAGAAGCTATACGCTTAAGCCAAAACGCGGGTATTAGGATAAAGATGATCACCGGAGACCATATACTTACAGCCAAGATGATCGGTAAAAAAATGGGCATAGATGCCCATGACAAAGTAATAAGCGGAAGCGAACTGGAAGATATGTCTGACACCGAGCTCCGACAAGCTGTTAAAGACTGTGATATCTTCGCGCGTACCAGCCCGGAACATAAGCTGAGAATCGTGGATGCCCTTCAAAAAAATGGTGAAATATGCGCGATGACAGGTGACGGGGTAAATGACGCTCCCGCACTTAAAAAGGCGGATATCGGCATAGCAATGGGAATCAAAGGAACGGAGGTTACAAAGGACAGTGCAGCGATGGTCCTTGCCGATGACAATTTCGCTTCCATAGTCGCTGCCGTTGAGGAAGGAAGGACAATATACGACAACATACGAAAAACCTTGCTTTTCATATTGCCCACAAATGGAGCCGAAGCTTTTGTAGTTCTATCTGCAATAATATTAGGGCAGACCCTTCCCATATCTCCCGTTCAAATACTCTGGGTAAACATGGTTACGGCAGTCTCACTCGGCCTTGCCCTTGCCTTTGAACCGACTGAGAGCAATACTATGAAAAAGCCTCCTCGCGATCCTGAAGAAGGCATACTTGGCACCTATTTTATATTTCGGATACTATTTGTTTCTTTGATCATAGGCGGATTTACCCTTTATGCTTTTAAAAGCGAAATCGGGAACGGCACCAGCCTGGAAACTGCCCAGACAATTGCGGTTAATACTTTGGTCTTCGGAGAGATCTTCTATTTATTTAATTGTCGGAAGATCAATGAGACCTCTTTTAGCAATAAGTTCTTCAACAATAAGGTGGCTTTGGGCGCTGCGTTGATAGTAGTCATTGCCCAAGTTGGTTTTACTTACCTCCCTTTCTTGAATATCTGGTTTGGCACCTCGGGCGTAAATCTTTCGGATTGGATTTTACCGGTCATCTGCGGCTTTGGAGTTTTAGTAGCCGTTGAACTAGAAAAAAGCATCACCAAGAAACTTGGCCGAAAGGCGTAAAAAAAAGCCTGTGACAAGCACAGGCTTTTTTAATACATAAAATCTGCAAGTGGGCTCGGACCCTTGACCACGCTTCTTTGAACGGTAAGCGATCCTATCGGGTCAGGTCTGATATGCCATTTGACAAGAGCTATAGTGCCTTCTTGAATTTCAATTCCTGTTATCCCAAGAGGAAAAACACAGGCACCTGTATTAAAATAGGATTCCCCTGAATTGCTTACAAATTTAGGTCTGTGTGTGTGTCCGGCTATGAGCATTATTTCGTGCTGTCGTATCCACTTTGAGTAATTCCTTTCTATCTTGTGGCACTTATGCATGTTCTTTGAAGGGCTTGACGGGTTTCTAAAACCAACTATATGAAAGTAGTGCCAAAGGTGCCTGTTTAAAAATTTTGTTATGGGCCATATATGATCGTTTAAGAAATCTCCTTGATGCCCATGCACTATAAATATCTCTTTTTTATTTTCTGAGTGCTCGAGCACTACAGCTTCGTACACTTTAAGCCCAGGAAATAACACATCGAATGTGTCTTCGTATATATCGTAAAACTTGTACAAATTGTCCTCTACATAGTCCTCGAATTTAAGATCCATATTATGATTTCCATATAGCATATAGAACCTGTCTTTTCTGTAAAATTCACTGATCAAGGTGTATATGTCTCCATAGGCCCTGATTATGTATTTAAAAATCTCATGTTCCCAAAGTTCATCCCCATCTCCAGCTTCAATATATGTAAAATCATTTTCCAGGTAATAGTTAAGTGCGTGCTGGTATATGTTTTGGTTGTGGGAAAACTCGTCTGACAGGCTATTGTCCCCTCTGTGGACATCGCTGAATATTATAAACTTTGAATCGTCGTCAAACTCCACTCTTAGAGCATTCTCATATGCTTCGGTAAGTCTTTGCATTGTTCTCATATAATCACTCCGATCAGCTTATCTGCGTATTATTCAAACAAAACCTTTAACCTTCCGTATCCTCTCTCGTCCATTTCTCCATATGAAATAAAATCCAAAGCAGCACTGTTGATGCAAAATCTCAGTCCACCTTCCTCCACAGGTCCGTCTCTAAATACATGCCCCAAGTGAGATCCACCGACTCTGCTTCTTACTTCTACTCTTTCCATCCCAAAATTTTGGTCCCTGTAGTATTTTACTGTGTATTTATCTATCGGTTCTGTAAAGCTTGGCCACCCGGTCCCGCTATCGTACTTGTATTTCGACAAGAACAAAGGCTCCCCAGTTACGATGTCTACGTACAAACCCTTTTCCTTATTATCCCAGTATCTGTTTTGAAAAGCCGCTTCAGTTCCCTTTCTCTGGGTGACTTCAAACTGCAATGGCGTAAGCATCTGCTTTATTTCTTTCTCTCCAGGCTTGGGATAGTCCAATGGATTTACAACTGGCTTCTCATTAGGTATCACTGACAAGTTAACGTGACAGTACCCTCCGGGATTCTCATAAAGATAATCTTGATGGTAATCTTCAGCCAGAACGAAATTTTTCAAGGCTTCTATTTCTGTCACAATAGGCTTTGCGTGCTTTAGCTGCTCCTTCTCAGTCACCCCTAGGATTGTATCCAAATCTGCCTCATACGAATAATAAATCCCGCTTCTATACTGGGTTCCTCTGTCATTTCCCTGTCTGTTCAGACTTGTCGGTTCAATTATCCCGTAATAATAAGTCACTAAATCCTCCAGTGTGATCCTTTCGGGGTCGTAGACGATTTTTACAGTTTCCGCATGTCCAGTGGAGTCTATCCTGCGATAGCTCGTGTCCTCTCCTATTCCGTTTGCATATCCTACGCTGGTATATTCAACTCCGATTATTCTTGAAAAGTAGGCTTCCACTCCCCAAAAACAGCCTCCCGCCAAATAAATATTCTTGTACCTGCTGTTATCGTAATCCGGCAGAAAATCCTCTTGAGACAACTCATCCTCATCTTGATCATTACTTGATCGGTCAAAGAACATAAATCCTGTTACTATCAGACCCGAAACTGCAATTATCATTATCAATTTAGCTAATGCTGGATTCATTTTTCCTTCCTCCCTGGCAATAGTGCCAAACTTCTTATTGGTATAATTATACCCTCGCCTATAGAAAATAACCGCAGGTTAATACAGTAAAAAACAAGAGCTTCTTCAAAACTAGGAATCAGTTCTCTTCTTCGAGCTCTTCTATGAGAACTTTTGATTAGAAATAAACGCCATGCTGCTTTTTAGGTTTTGACAAGTACAAAATGGGTATACGAAAGTTATAAGATCTAGCTATTGGAGGGATAGAAATGGAAAGCAAAATTATTTCGTCTTATGACGGAACCAAACTCTTCTTGAAAAAAGAAGTACCTGTAAACCCTAAGGCAATCGTCTTAATTGTACATGGACTTTGTGAGCATCAAGGCAGGTACAATTACCTTACTCAAAAGCTCAATGAAAAAGGTTTCGGTGTCTACCGCTTTGATCACAGAGGTCATGGCAAGTCAGAAGGTCCCAAAGTTTACTACGACGACTATACACAAATATTTGAAGATGTGAATGTGGTCGTGGAATTGATAAAAAACGAAAATCCTCACCTAGCTGTTTTTTTAATTGGCCACAGCATGGGAGGTTATGCTGGGGCATTATATGGCAGTAATTACCCATACAAGATTGACGGCTATATTTTATCAGGAGCCCTTACCCGCAACAATGCCAATATTGGCGCTGAACTGGATAGAGACCTGGACCCAAAGACATACTTTCCAAATGAGCTAGGACCTGGAATCTGTAGTAATCCCAAGGTGGTAGAGGCCTATGTCAAGGATCCTTTGGTGGAAAAAGAAATCTCTGCAGGACTTTTTTATTCTCTCTTTAACGGTCTTGACTGGTTGAAAGAAAATGGACATAGATTCCTGGATCCGGTTATAATATTGCACGGAGGAAATGACGGTCTTGTCAGCAATAAAGATTCCAGAGATTTTTATGGAGATATAGCTTCAGAAGACAAGACATTAAAAATATACGCAAAGCTCTATCATGAAATATTTAACGAATATAGCCGGGATGAAGTAATCGGGGATGTTTTGTTCTGGCTTGAAAAGCAGCTTGATCCTCGACACATGGCGATTTCATACGCAACTTCGGACGATAGCATGATAGCCGACATGGGGATATGAATAATGGATAACAGCAGATTAAAGCTCCGGGGTAACCGGAGCTTTCTGTTATTCTATAATTTCTAAAACTTCTTCAACTTTTCTTCTGGTTTTTGGCCTGTGTTCCCTATTAGTATAGCCAAATGCCACCATGCAGCAGAGTCCAAAATGCTCAGGATCGATTATCCTTTCTTCTATTAAGACCCTCTCGAGATTGTCTCGGTGGAATCCCTCGATTGGAGTTGAATCCACTCCCAATACTGCTGCCGCTGTTAACATGTTTGCAAGTGCAATGTAGGTATTCTTGCATGCCCAGTCAAACAGGGCTCTATCGCTTTCAAAAAGCTTAAAATCTTCTATCTGAAAGTTCTTATACTTTATTTTTCTAGGTTCTCTCAGTTCATCCGAAAACCCTTGGATGTCTTTTTGTATATACTCTATGTAATCAGAATCATATCTCAAGTCCTTTGGGCTTCGGGTCAGTATCACCAAAAAGTGGCTTGCGCCTTCCAGGCTCTTCTCGCCACCCCAAGCATGTGGCTTAATCTTTTCTTTGACGTCTTCGTTGTTTATTAATACGAACTTCCACGGTTCAAATCCCATAGAGCTAGGTGCAAGCCTTCCTGCTTCGATAATCGCATTAAAATCTTCGTCTGAGACCCTTTTTTCAGGATCGAACCCTTTGCATGTATACCTATTTTGGTAAAGATTAATTATAAATTTTCTTTTTTCATCTTGATTCATGTAATTATCCTCCTGATCGTTTCCTGCACCATTGCTTTATAAAACTTGTCACTTCAACGTCTTCCAGGCTTCGATTTCTTCCGGCGCCACCGCGTTAAATGTCATGCCTTCTCTTGGTTTTGCCATCCAGTCGGCAACCTTCTCCCTCCAAGTGAGATACTGCTCCGTTTCCTTGTGGGCCTTGGCCCCTTCCTCAGACATGTACGCTTCATAGAGTGTAAATAAGTTGGGATCCTCCTTGCTTTGAAGCAAGTCAAAACGAAGGTTCTCTTCCTCGTGAATCGATTTGTTGTGATTTTCAACTGTTGCTTTTATGAAGTCCTCTGCATAACCTTCCTTAACAAATACCTTTACAACTGTCACTATCATTATTCCTTCCCCCTTAATCGTTATATATTAAAATTTTATTTGTCCTTAAGTTTTGTGTCAATGCTATATGAATTATAGTTTCGAATCATTGTCCTTTATTTCTCAGCATTCCTAAGAATTCTAGCTCGGTTCCATAGGGACATGCAAATAGCAACAACAGCGAACACTGCTGCGCTGACAGTGCTTCCCAGCATTTTTGCAATCCTGACGAATGCCCAAGGCAATGGATTCCCGCCATCGCATATAGACGAAATGTATTCAACTCCCTCAGGTATTTCAACAGCTGCCTGAATTGCCGCTTGTGTATGAAGAGGTGCCAAATTGGTTGCGATTAATAAACCCGCAGATATAATCGCCAATCCTACAATAAAGGTTCTGAATGCATTTCCTTTGCAGATTGGAACTACATATATCAGCGCAAAAGGAATCCCAGCCAAATCAGCAAATGGAATCAGCTGGTTTCCTGGCAGTATAAGAGCCAACAATATTGTCATGGGCGTTAGGATCAACGCCACTGCCAGAGTTATAGGATGACCAAGTGCAATTGCAGCATCCATCCCTATATAAATTTTCCTCCTATTTGAAAATTTATTTTGAATAAAACCTTGAGCTGCTTCTGACACAGGCATTAAGCCTTCCATCAATATTGATGCCATCTTAGGAATAAGCACCAATACGGCTCCCATAGTAATCGCCAACTGGAAATTGGTTGCATAGTCTGCTATTCCATAAGCCAGTACTCCTACTGCGAATCCAATGAGGGTTCCAATTAAAACAGGCTCTCCAAAAACTCCCATCTTGCTTTCGATTTTCTTCGCATCGATATCAATTTTATTTACCAGGGGTATAAAATCAATCAATTTGTTTACTATAAGCGCTATGGGAGCATAAGCCGCTGCAAATCCATGGGGAAGAGATATTCCAGACAATCCGTTATACTTTTCAAACATCGGGGCCGCAACATCAGCTATAACCATAATGATTACCATATTGATTGCAGCTGCATATATCCCCCATCCTACGCTGTCTGTCATTATAGCAACCAATGATCCTGTAAAAGCAAAGTGCCAATAATTCCATATATCGATATTAATCGTTTCTGTCGTATTGGTCAGAAGCATCAATATGTTGATAATTAATCCTACGGGTATCATCATAGCGCCAACCTTAGTCCCAAATGCAATGGCAGCGGCGGCTGGCCAGCCTACATCGATAACGTTCAGATTCAAGCCTGCATTCTCCACCATTTGTTGAGCAGCCGGACCTAAGGTCGATCCCAGCAACCCTATCATTGTATTAAGGCCTATGAACCCTACCCCCACCAACAATCCCGCTCTAAGAGCTTTGCCAAATCTCGCTCCAAGAGCCATTGCGAAAATAGCGATAATAATCGGCATCATAACGCTTGCGCCTAATCCACTCAGAACATCGAAAAATTCAATAACAAATCCCACCATTTATCTCCCCTTTTAAAGGCTGATTCTATGTTACCCCTCATCTGAGGCTATGCCTTGAATTAACCACTTTGACTGCTCCTATAAGTCAAATTCTATTCTAGAACCTCTGAGGTGTCAATCCGATACTTTTTCATTTAAACTTTAAAAATAACTTTGCATTTTAATATATTATATGATATATTCACTATTGAACAGTGTTCAATTTAAAATCAACGTTAGATAAGGAGGAATGTTTCGTGGGAACAAAGGAGCGTCGCGAGACGGAAATAGAGGCATTTAGGTCAAAAATTTTTGATGCTGCCAGCAGGATACTGATAGACGAGGGCTATGAAAAGCTCTCAATCCGAAAAATAGCAAAGATTATCGATTACTCTCCGGGAGCCATCTATCATTATTTCAGCAGCAAAGCAGAGATACTTCTAATGCTATATGAAGAAAACGAAAAGAAAATTGCTGAAAAGTTAATTGAAATCCCAATCGATGAATCAAATCCGGAAGATACTTATGTAAATGTAATAAAAACCTTTATCAATCTTACCCTTGAAGCCCCGGACCATTACACAGCGGTGTTTCTTAATCCGATAGAGATACTTCAAGATAAGGTAGGCATGCTGCGAGAAGAGAATATATCAGAGAATTTCCTGCGGCTGTACAAAGTTGGAATCGAGGCAGGAAAGTTTGATCCCAATGACTTTAAAACCAAGATACAACTTATTTGGATATACACCAACGGCCTCATTTCTAGGCTGGTTCTTGAAGATGATATCAGCATCGAGCGTAGAAATTTGCTTATAGAAAAGCACTGTTCTTATATCAGAGACATGCTGCTATTAAAAAATAATAAGGAGTAGAAGAAAATGAAAAACCCCAAAATAACGCTTGCCCTGATTTCGTTGATAATTATATTATCCGCAATTGCCTCTATAACAGGCATCTTCTCCAGTGACGGCTTTGAAAGTTTTACATTCGAATCCATACATGGTGAAGAGACTATCGTTTATGGAAAAGGTTTATATGGTTATATGCCAGAAGACGTAGCGGTGCAAGGCATCGCCCAAGACTACGTAACATTATTCATCGGCATTCCGATGCTCATTATTGGAATGTATTTTTCTTTAAAAGGTTCCTTCAAGGGCAGGTTCATCCTCGCCGGAACTGTTGGTTATTTTTTTGTTACGTATCTTTTCTACATGCTAATGGCAATGTACAATGAGTATTTTTTAATATTTGTTTCTCTAGCTGGATTATCCTTCTATGCCTTGGCTATTTTGTTGCTTTCGTTCGAACTAAAAAGTATCCGTTCCCTATTCAATTCGGATACCCAAGTTAAGCTTCCGGGAATATTCCTTGTGATCAACGGATTCAACATCGCTTTTTTATGGCTGAGCATCGTCGTCCCTCCTTTGCTGGATGGAACCATATATCCTAGCGGCCTCGGATACTTCACTACGCTTGTAGTGCAAGGCTTAGATCTTTCTTTGCTTCTTCCAATGTCGATAATAATTGGCATTCTATTGATTAAGAAGAACTCTTATGGATATCTATTTGGCCCAATCTATCTCGTTTTCTTATCAATACTGATGGTAGCATTAGTGGCAAAGATAATTGCAATTGGTTTGACAGGTGGAACGATTTTCCCTGCTGTGATAATTATCCCCCTCACAATGATCATTGCTTTTTACAGCGCGTATTCTCTAATTAAAAATTTGAATTCCTGATTCCTTTATTCTTAAAATTGAATCTGGACTTTAAAAGAGGGGAAAGCTTTAAAGCTTTCCCCCACATTTATCGCAGTAAACTGCATCCTCTTTATGGCTTTTCCTGCCACATGTTACACATGTTGCAGATGTTTTTGCTTCCCTTGCCTTTCTGTCCACCAGAGCAATTTCACTTGTTATAATCCCGGTTGGGACAGCGATTATTCCATAACCTACGATCATCAGCATGCTTGCCAAGGTCTTCCCGTAAGGGGTCTGAGGCGATATATCTCCGTATCCTACTGTAGAAACCGTCACCACCGCCCAGTACATAGACTCAGGTATGCTCACAAAACCGTTTTCCGGTCCTTCAATTATGTACATCAGCGCCCCTACGACTACTATTACAAAAAATATCGTGAACAAAAATACCGTAATTTTCGCCCTGCTAGCTCTAAGGGCTTTTAACAGGTTGCCTGAAGCCTCGACATACCTGCCCATTTTCAAAATGCTAAATAGCCTAAGCAGCCTAAAAGTTCTGAATAGAGCCAACAGCCTTATGCTTGGCATAAAAATGCTTATATACGCTGGAAGTATAGCCATCATATCTACTACTCCAAAAAAGCTAGCAACATATTTCTTTTTATTCTCCACTATCAAGATTCGAAGTATATACTCGAACGTAAAGAGAACCACGAAGACCCATTGCAAAGTCATTAATATCTCCCCTATGGAAATTCTGATGGGTTCTACCGTTTCGGCGATTATTACTATGCTGTTTAAAACTATTGACACAACCATGACTATGTCAAAAACACGCCCCTGAATTGTATCGGATTCATTTATTATTTTGTAAAGATTCAATTGCCACTGCTTCTTTGTTTTATCCATATATATCCCCTTTAGATAGATGTAATTTTAGCTATGTTGAATGAATTCTACACTTTATATCATACTATTAATAGTATAAAATAAGACTAATTTCATCAAGGGGAATTTCACAAAAGCGTCTCTTGCCAGAGTAATGATTTCCCAGTAAACAGATCACATTCAGTTCACTTTAATCTTCACTGACTGGTACACATCCGTTTTATAAGTTATTCTTTTAATATTAAGGTTCATGTCCTCACCGCTTTTATCAAAATACATTGTTCTTGTTCGTTCTATCCTGCCTGATTTCAGCTTATCTGTTTGATTCTCAACAGTTTTCGCAAGTTCTGCTTTGGCTCCGTCTACCTCAAGAAACACTTCGCTTAAATACAAATGGTCCTCAGTCCTAATCTTTACACAGGTTTGAGAATCACTTTCCCACACATCCAGTATAGCAATATGCTGATTGTTAATCCCAATATTTTTTTCACCATTATCCATCGTCAGTGCAAAATTTTCATCAACATCATAATCTGCTGTGACGCTCTCTAATAATATCTGAATGCTTTTTGTATCTTCAGGCAATGCATCAAAATCCTGTTTAAATGTGATCCCCTTTGAATCTGTTTTTAAGCTTGATGATTGACTATCTACCTGCCTGCCGTTTGCCCATAGGCTCATTGAAATTGAGTTCGGTCTTATTCTATTGTCATACAATGAGTCCCTCGCAAGCTGAAAAATATTTTGTATGCTTCCTGTGATAGATGTTGCTGTAGGCGTTGCTATTAATTCATCGATCTTTATGTTTCTGTTTCCCACTTTAAAAGTGTGTGCGACAGATTTTTTTAATATCTTCCCCATAGCCTTACTTCTATCAATAATGACTTTGTCTTCAATTAAGTTAAATCCACTGTCGTCCATTGAATAAGACTCGATCTTTATTTGGCGTGTTAATGCCCGCGGAGGATCGTAATAGCTAACAAATTTTATTTCTCTATTATCTTCATCTAGGCTTCCAACAGAATGGTTGTGTTCAATGGTTTCAAAGAAGCCTTTTAAATATATGCTCGGAAGATTAAAAATTTTATCTGGATCGTCAAAATTCAAATCTCCGCTAAAAGTATAAAAGAGTATGAGGTTATTGTAATCAATCATCACACCATCTATGGTTAGGTTTACTCCGTTATCAAATGCATAAGTTGTTCCTATATCCTGTCCCAATCCGGAGTTGACCAATTCACTTACGGTGTCGGTCATCAATCCTTCAAAGCCTATCATTCTTTTTCCATAGTAAGCCAGGGTATTGAAATTGTATCCTGCCAAAAAAACTACCATAATTGCTGCTGCAGCCCTTAAAGCCCACCTATAATCCTGGGATTTTCTCTTTCTTTCTGCGTTAAGAGCAGTTTCTAGCCTTGGCTTAAGTTCTGCTGGAGCATTGATCTGATCTATCTGTTTTTTTTGTTCTCTAAGAGCTTTCTCAATATCCATCATATCCGCTCCCTTCCATCATAATCTTTAGTTTATTCAGAGCAGCATTAGATCGAGATTTTACAGTGCCAAGAGGTATCTTTAATATTTTTGAAATTGTATCATTGTCCATATCCAAATAGTATTTTAGCCTTATTATTTCCTGATGCTTTTCACTCAGCTTATTTACAGTGTTTTCCAAGACAATCCCGTCTTCTTGATCTTTGCTCCTTTGTTCAACATCAAATAATTCTGTTGAATCGATACGATTGCGATTTTTTAAGATGGTCTTGCAGCAATTCACCAATATGGTCTTGCTCCAGGAATAAAACGATTCGTCTTTTTTAAGTTTGCCTATTTTATTATAAAGAATAAGTGTCATATCCTGTATGGCATCCAAAGCATCATGTCTGTTCTTTAGATAAACATAAGCCAATTTATAATATTCATCCTGCTTTTGCATTATCAGCTCAAGCAGTGCTTGTTTGTCTTCATTTTTTGCTCTGATTACATATGCTTTTATGTCCAATGCCGCACCTCCTATGCTTATAAGAGTATTTTACACCTAAAAAGGTTCAAAAAAACAAAATAAAAAATAACCTGCAGCTAAATCTTATTTATAAGACTTGCAGCAGGTTACTTATAATAACATATAAGATTTGAAAAGATTTTTTATCTGGTTTTAGCACTTTCCCTTGCCAGCAGCCTGAAAATCCTCTGATGCCCATCAGAAGTAGGATGAGGGTCGATGCTTAGCGTGTCGTAAAGCAAGCTGAAGTTTACGCTTTTTGAATTTTTATTAAACTCGCTATATACATCAATTACGTCACATCCCGGAATACTAGCAAAGACTGTATTTATCTGTATTATCAGCCCTTCCATCATGGCAAATAGCTCCGGACTTTCATTGGCTATGACAGGATTATAAAGGTTGAGTGCTATGACTTTCGCAGTAGGATTTAATCCTCTAACTCTTCCTACAATCTCCGGCCAATCTTGGGTAAACTGTGCCGCTCCATTAATGAGAGCACCGTTTAAATCCGGTGAATTCATCAGCCCATATACCACTTGATTCCAAACATCCTCACCTACCAGCTTAATAACGTATTCCGTCAAGACGATAAAAGCCTTCAGCAGTTCATCAGAATCCGGATTTTCCCCGAGCTGTTCTTCCATCTGAGCCAAGAATATCTCAAACTCAATCTGCTGCTCCGGTGTCAAATATACTAGCAAGGCGTCAACCTCCGAAATCAATCCGAATATGATCGGACCTAAAAGATTGTTCCCGCCTATGCTTATAGTTATTATATCCGCTTGGGATACTGCGTATTGAAAACTTGAATTGGTCTTTAACTTCCCTAACAGATCTCCACTAGTCTCACCTGGGATCCCCAGGTTAAATGACTGGCTTGGCCCTAGAAACCTGTCGAATCTTTCAAAATAGCTTTTTCGGGGTTCAGCGCTCATTCCGTATGCTATGGAGTCACCTAAATTTACATAAACCGGTGTCTCCGGTAGATTCGCCAGCGGAGATGCCAGTGCCTGCATTGGGAAAGCTAGAACTATCAACATAGCCAACAATATAACTAAAAATTTTTTTTTCATAATGATCCCCCTTATAACAACAAAACAACCTCCAGAAAATCAGCCTATAGTGTTTGAACATTAACCACCCCCACTCCAACCTTATCATCATTAGGTTTCTTCTGAAGATTTTTAATTGCGTTATGAATATACCGGTGCTGAGACATGTTGATGTTTTGAAACCTCATGATAACATGGTCCGAATAATTTTTAGATGCGCAGTTGATTTATGTGATTTTATCCTTAGATATCAGTTGCCTAACTTATACCCTGTGTGAATATTAACAAACAATATTTGTCTTTAGTATTCAATTATCTGCACCTTAAAATTCCTATTATTGCGCCTACTTATGCATCGATTGCATCAAAATGGCTACCTAAATAGCTTTTGTGTATTATGAGCTTTTACCCCTTGTTTATTTTTTTTGTCATATTAAACCTGATTTTAAGCAATATTTCAGTCTGTTTCAATTCACGCCCCTGTGTAAGGGGCGACCATAAGTTTATGATAAATTGGGTGTATAATTAATATTTCAATCCACGCGTCCGCACGGTTGTAGTTCCCATGTAAGTTTTGGTATAGTAGATTT
>NZ_FQTU01000013.1:0-646 GCF_900128885.1 Alkalibacter saccharofermentans DSM 14828 | reverse complement strand
AGTTGTAGTTCCCATGTAAGTTTTGGTATAGTAGATTGGCAAGAAGCCGAAAGCCTTGAATGCGTTGATATTCAAGGCTTTCACTTCTATCAAAACAGTTCCCAGCACACTTAATTACATACCCTCTGATTCTTTTTTAAAAAATCGATAACTGTTCACATACAAACGGAGTATCATCCTGTAAATAATCCCCGAGCAAAATTTCCATAGATCCATATTGTTTTTCTGTTACCACCAACAATCTTATGGAACCGTTTTCAGGTATGCTCGCTTTTAATCGATCTTTATGCTTTTGTACGGCATCTGGGCCATTGCATACCCGTCTGTTTATGGTAATCTAGAACTGCAATAAATGGCAACCAAAAATACAAAAAGTAATTGCCAGTACAAACCTTAAATAATACCCTATTAAGTGACTAAACTTGTAGGGAGGAAAGGAAGTGCTGACAATTACTCAAATCAATTATATCCGAGAATTATACTTTTTAGAAGGAAAAACTTATGCACAGATAAGTGGAATGACCGGCAAGAACTATCGCACAGTGAAAAGATACATAGAGATGGATGACTTCAATGAGCAAAAGCATAAGGCAAGTAGACCCAATAAGACTGATGAATTAAGGCCAATAATACGAGGATGGCTTAT
>NZ_FQTU01000012.1 GCF_900128885.1 Alkalibacter saccharofermentans DSM 14828 | reverse complement strand
CGTTACTCACCCGTCCGCCACTTTCACTTCAGTGTAGTAAACTACTCTGAAGATCACGTTCGACTTGCATGTGTTAGGCACGCCGCCAGCGTTCGTCCTGAGCCAGGATCAAACTCTCTATTATAAAGTGTTTGAGTCCGTCTTAGAACTCTCTTGGCTTTTTGATACTCTTGGTATCAACGTTGTTACAGTTAATTCTTTCTTTCTTGGCTTGTTTTCGTGTGCTATTATATTTTCAAAGATCTTGGTTTGTGCGCCGTTTCCCTGTCTCTGTGTTCTCTCTGTCTCTCTTGGCGACTCTTACTATTATACGCACATGCATACCCTATGTCAACACGTTTTTAAAACTTTTTTGACTTTTCTCGCAAGATAGTTTGAAACCCTTGAAATTCAAGGGTTTCATCGTCTCGCCTTTTAGGTAAATGCCCTGTGTAACACTATTGTTACCCCATATCCATATGTCTGAAACATCAATGTAGAATAAAATCAAAATTAAAATTAAAATGGGCGTCAGAGGATGAGTCAGGTTCAATGGTTTTAATGTTTATTTCGCGGCTTCAGGTTTCATCGTAGGAAATAGTATTACATCCCTGATACTTCTTTGGTCAGTCATCAGCATTACAAGTCTGTCGATTCCTATTCCCAGTCCTCCAGTAGGCGGAAGACCGACTTCCAGTGCGTTTATAAAGTCCTGATCATATGGATGAGCTTCATCATCGCCACTGTTCTTGTTTTCAACTTGGCTTTCGAACCTTTCCTTTTGATCTATAGGGTCATTAAGCTCTGAAAATGCATTGGCATACTCAGACCCCCTTATAAATAGTTCGAATCTCTCAGTATATTTCGGATTGCTGTAATCTTTTTTAGCCAACGGTGATATATCTACCGGATGATGAGTGACAAATGTAGGCTGAATTAATTTATCCTCTACAAAAGTGTCAAATGCCTCTTCGATGATTTTACCAATTGATGTGTGTTTTTCTATCTCAAGTCCTAGCTTGATTCCCTCTGCATATGCAGAAGACTGATCTTCAATCGAATCAAAATCAACCCCTGTATGTTCTTTTACAAGGTCTACCATTCTAGCTCTTTTAAAGGGTGGCTTGAAGCTTATCTCATCGCCTTGATACTCAACTGTATCTGTCCCTTTGATTTTAAGGGAAACATCGTATAGAAGCTCTTCCACCATCTTCATTACATCTTCGTAATCGGCATATGCCTCATAGGTCTCGAGCATCGTGAATTCCGGATTATGTGTCGGATCCATTCCTTCATTTCTAAAAACCCTGCTAAGCTCATAAACCTTGTCAAATCCGCCTACGATCAGTCTCTTTAGAGGCAGCTCCAAGGCTATTCGCAAAAACATTGGTATATCTAAGGCATTGTGGTGGGTAGCAAATGGCCTGGCATTGGCTCCACCAGCCAAATTTGACAGCACTGGAGTTTCAACCTCTAAAAATCCTCTGCCGTTTAAAAAATCTCTGATAGCATTCATTATCTTTGACCTGGTTATAAAAACGTCTTTAACTGCTGGATTCATAATGATATCTACATATCTTTGCCTGTATCTCAAGTCAGGATCTTTTAAACCATGGAATTTTTCAGGAAGTATCTGCAGCGACTTGCTCAAAAGCACTAGCTCCTCGACTCTAACAGAAACCTGTCCCATCTTTGTCTTAAATACCTCGCCTTTTATCCCAAGGATATCTCCAATGTCCAAAGTCTTTATTTCTTCGTATAATTCCTCACCAAGCAAATCCTTTTTTAAAAAAAGCTGTGTTCTGCCTGTTGAGTCCTGCAGATCGTAAAACCCGACCTTTCCCTGTCCTCTTTTTGACATGATCCTTCCGGCCAAGGAGACTTTTTTCCCTTCCATCTCTTCAAATTGCTCTTCCAAGGCTTTTGCGTAATGTGTAACGCTGTATTTTGTCTGCTTGAACGGATCATTTCCTTCTTCCATTAACTTTGCAAGTTTTTCTCTTCTGATCTGCAGAAGTTCGCTTAAATTTTCTCCGTTTTCCAACGTCAATGACTTTCCTCCTCAATACTACTTGCTTATTTCAATTATCTCCATAATGACATTCCCGTCCGGAACATCTATTATAATCTTGTCCCCTACTTTTTTGCTTATCAAGGCTGCACCGACGGGAGATTCGTTTGATATCTTATCATCCATGGGGTCAGCTTCAGCTGAACTTACTATGTGGTAAGTGAACACTTCGTCCAATCCGTCGTCTTTTACTTTCACGGTGGATCCTATGCTAACAATATCAGTGCCGATATCGTCTTCGTCAATAACCTTTGCGTTTTTAAGCTTGTGCTCGAGCTCGGCAATTCTTCCTTCGATAAACGCCTGTTCGTTTTTCGCCTCATCATACTCCGCATTCTCGCTTAAGTCGCCAAACTCTCTAGCTGTTTTAATTCTTTCAGCCACCTCTCGCCTTCTGACGGTTTTAAGCTTTTCGAGTTCATTTTCAAGTTTTTTTAATCCTTCATAAGTTAAGATCAATTCTTTCTGAGCCATATATGATTCCCCTTTTCACACTAAATAGTTTTGTCTTATTATATACCGCAAAGCAAATACCCCGATCTAAGTCATCATGGTTGCGGTTTTATTTCATGTATCTGAATATATAACTATTATTATAGTTATTTTTATAAAAAAAACAAACTTTTTTTACAAATTCTTTTGAACTGTCATATTTTCATACTCTTCTATCAATTCGAACACTTCTTCTACGCAAATCGACTTGTTTATTTTATTCCTAAAGTCTCCTGATCCTCGCACGCCTTTGGTAAACCAGGAAGCATGTTTTCTTATTTCACCTAATGCCACTTTCTCAGGCTTGCTTTTCAGTAGTTCTATAAAATATGACCTGCATTTATCTATCTTCTGTTCATCAGTAACTTTTTCATTCTGACTTGAGTTGAATACCCATGGGTTGCCTAGCGCCGCTCTTCCAATCATGACGCCATCACATCCTGTTGACTCAATCATCCTCTGAGCAGACCGTCTGCTGTCAACATCTCCATTTCCAATAACAGGAATGGAAACTGAATCCTTAACCTTTTTGATTATCTCCCAATCAGCTTTGCCTGAGTAGAACTGTTCCCTGGTCCTTCCGTGAACAGTTACCGCCGCTGCTCCAGCTTCCTGGGCAATCTTGGCGATTTCTACTGCATTTATCTGGTCTGCACTCCATCCGGCCCTGATTTTTAAAGTTATGGGCTTATCGCTCGCCTCAACTGCTCTTTCCAAAATTTCTCTTATCAGTTCCGGATTTTTCATCAGAGCAGACCCTTCTCCATTTTTCACTATCTTTGGTGCTGGACAACCTGCATTTATGTCGATCAATTCGAAATCCATTCCATTAACCTTCGTTTTGATAACGTCGTAGATAATATGAGGATCAGATCCGAAAATCTGCACCCCGCAAGGCCTATCCTTGCCTGTAGTCTCAAGAAGCTCCAAAGTTTTTTTATCGTTATAATACAATGCTTTGGCGCTTACCATCTCAGTATATGTAAGCCGGCATCCTTCTTCCACGCACATCAGTCTAAAGGGCAGATTCGTAACACCTGCCATAGGAGCCAAAAACAGCTTATCCTTAAATTCCATTTTACCTATTTTCAAACTTTCACCTGCTTGTTCCTATCGTATATCATTTTTATTCCCTTAAGAGACAATGTTGGATCGAAGATGTCTATAGCATCTGTCTCCGGGTATATTATCTTGGCATATCCTCCGGTAGCTATTACCTTAGCGTCATGTCTTCCCGTTTCTTCCTTTATTTTTTTTACAATATACTCAACCTGTCCGATATAGCCATACACCAAACCCGCTTGCATGCTGGTTATGGTGTTTCTGGCGAGAATGCTCTTGGGTTTTTCTATTTCTATGTTGGGGAGCTGGGCAGCCCTGCTCCACAAGGCATCAGCAGATATCTGGATTCCCGGAGAAGTTACAGCCGCACAGAAAACCCCCTTCTCATTGACATAATCAAAGGTGGTGGCGGTACCAAAGTCAATTACGATTGCCGGCCCTCCGTAAATAAAATACGCCCCGACCACATCGCATATTCTGTCCGCCCCTACTTCTTTTGGGTTTTCAGTCTGTATGCTTATCCCAGTTTTAATGCCCGGTTCAATAATCATTGGCTTGATATTCAAGTATTTTTTAATTCCATTCACAAGAGAATACATTATGTTTGGAACAACAGAAGATATAATTACGTCTTTTATCTTCTTTACGTCAATTTGCTTTGTATTGAGCAAGGTGATAATAAAAACCCCATACTCATCCGAGGTCTTCCTTGTATTTGTTATCATCCTCCAGGTTCCCACGAATTCGTCCTTGTCAAATAAACCTATTTCAATGTTTGTATTGCCAACATCCACTGTCATCAGCATGTTAATCACTTCTTTACTAGTTATTTATTTAATTCTATCTGTTATTGTATTGCAAAAATATCTTATACAATATAGGCACAACTATTGCCGCGCTGATCATTTCTATTATGCCATTGGATGCAAACAATACGCCAAGGGCAGTTATCAGGCCCATACCTCCCATTGCTTCAACCATATTTTGTCCATGCACTACATAAAGCATAGTCACAACCAAAATAGTATTGGTAAGCATACCCAATGCTCCGGATATCGATGCAGACAAAATATCCGGCAGGCTGAGTTTTTCATTAAGCAGATAAAAGGCTCCAGAAGCCGCAACCCCAATGAACATCCTAGGGAAAATCGACACCATGGGATGTATGAAAAAATAGTCAAAGGGGGATAGAGGCATAAATAGCGCTCTGAAAAGAGTTAGAGCCCCTGCCAAAGCACCCATTACCATGCCTGATTTGGCTCCTAAAACCAAGCCCGTCAGTATCGTGGGCAAAAACATTGCCACTGCCATGCTCACCGCAAAGTTAGGTATCACAGTGGCCATTACAAACACTATCGTCATAGCGAGCATAACCGCCATAAAGGTCAATCTGCCAGTAGTAGAAAATTTCCTTCTATTCATTTAAATTCCTCCTGTTCTCGTTCCGTTTGGATACAAGACATTTCAGTTTAGTTGCCTTTGTTTTTTGTTTTTCCTAAAAACTTTTCTACATCTACAATAAACCTCTCGTGAATTCCTTCACCTATTTTTTCAGCTTCATCGAAAGCTTCAACCTCAAACAATAGCCTTCGTCTGTCCACTTCCACCAATTTAGCTTTTCCTGTAACTTTCATTCCAACAGGAGTGGCTGCCAGATGCTTAACTTCAACTTTTGTTCCGACCGTGCTGAACCCTTCGTCCAAACCCCGTTGAGCCAATGACAAGGCGGCGTTTTCCATCAAGCCTACCATTTTCGGAGTGGCGTAAACATCTATGCTCCCACTTCCGAAAGATTTGGCAGTATCATCTTCAGTCACCACTATTTCCACGCTTAATTCTTCCCCAATCATGCTTTCGATTTTCATATCATCATTCCTCCGTTTCAGGGTATTATCCCAACACAATGCCTAAAATTTCCAAAGGTGCATCTATAAGGTGCGTGGGCATGCATCCTTCTATTTCTTCTTTTGATCCATATCCATAAAGCACCCCTATCGTATCCATGCCGATTTCCTTTGCAGCTTCAAGGTCAATGTTTCGGTCACCAACCATCACTGCATCCTCTGCTCTAATCCCGGCACTTTCGATTGCTTCCATGATGAAGTCTTTTTTGGTTCCTCTCTTCTGTGGAATATCATTTCCCACGATGCTGTGAAAATACTTGCTTAAGCCGTAATGTTCCATCTGGGTCACCGCATATGTTTCCGGCTTGTTGGTTGCAATCATCATTACTATGTTTTTATCCATCAATGTCTCTAGAAGCTCTTTTACCCCTTCGTAGATACTGCTTTCAAACAAGCCTTTGCTAATATAGTATTTTTTGTGTTCTTTCATCGCTTCGGCTCCTTCTTTTTCTGAGAAGCCGTACTTGGTTATTATCGTCCTGCTCAGAGGCGGGCCGATCAAGCTCTTGATATTTTCTAATGAGTCTGTCATCCCTTTTGTGGCCAGCGCCTTTTGAAAAGCCTTTGCAATGCCTGTTTCCGAATCAATTATGGTTCCGTCAAGATCGAACACTATCCCCTTGTATTTCATTTTTTTGCCCTCCGCTTTTAATTTTCTCAATGCATAGATACAAGACAAACCATCCCTTTCGGGATGGTTGTTTTATTTACTCGCTGAAAAGCTCATTGAACTCCAGGCTGTTCATAGTCTCTTTTTCCAGAAGGACTTCGCTTACTTTTTCCAGCTTGTCTCTGTTGTCCTCTAGGATTTTTAGCGCTTTCTTATAGGCGTTGTCTATTATCGTTCTTATCTCCTTGTCAATAGCAGCCGCTACCTCTTCGCTGTAGTTTCTGCTTCTCGCAAGATCTTTGCCGATAAACACCTCGTCATGTTTGCTCCCAAAAGTCATTGGCCCTAGATAATCGCTCATGCCAAACTCTGTGACCATCTTTCTTGCCATTTCTGTTGCTCTCTCTATATCATTTGTAGCACCGGTGCAGATATCGTCAAGCACGATTTTTTCTGCCGCACGTCCTCCCAAAAGACCTGCAATTTCATCAGCCAACTTTGCTTTAGATATATGGCTGTTATCATTTTCAGGTAAAGCCAGGGTATAGCCCGCAGCCATCCCTCTCGGTATAATCGAAATTTCATGAACCTCATCACAATTAGGAAGAACCCTCATTACTATTGCATGTCCAGCTTCATGGACTGCAGTAATCTTTCTGTCGTGCTCAGTGATAAGCCTGCTCTTCTTCTCCGGGCCGGCTATAACCCTTTTGATTGCTTCTTCCAGCTCTTGCATTCCGATTTTCTTCTTTCGCTTTCTTGCAGCGAGCAAAGCTGACTCGTTCATAATGTTTTCAAGATCGGCTCCTGTAAATCCCGGGGTGCTCTTTGCTATTGTTCTAAGCTCAATCTCATCTTCCAAAGGCTTATCCTTAATGTGTACCTTAAGTATCTCTTCTCGTCCTTTAACGTCAGGTCTGCCTACGACTACTTGTCTGTCAAAACGTCCCGGTCTTAATAGCGCTGGGTCCAAAATATCTGGCCTATTCGTCGCTGCTATCATTATTATGCCTTCGTTGTCTCCGAAGCCATCCATCTCCACCAGCAATTGATTAAGTGTTTGCTCCCTCTCATCGTGTCCTCCGCCTAGGCCCGCTCCTCTTTGCCGACCTACCGCGTCGATTTCATCAATGAAAATTATACAAGGCGAGTTTTTCTTGGCAGTTTCGAACAGATCTCTAACCCTTGAAGCTCCTACGCCTACGAACATTTCCACAAAATCAGATCCACTAATGCTGAAAAAAGGAACTCCCGATTCACCGGCAACTGCTCTTGCCAAAAGGGTCTTACCAGTTCCCGGAGGACCCACTAGGAGAACACCTTTAGGTATTCTGGCTCCAAGCTCTAGATATCTGACAGGAGACTTAAGAAAATCTACTATTTCTTCAAGCTCTTCCTTTTCCTCATCCGCTCCTGCCACATTCTTAAAAGTAACGCCCTTCTTAGAAGGCGTATGCAGTCTGGCCTTGCTTTTTCCAAAGGACATCACTTTGCCCCCGCCTCCACCGGACTGCTGAGTAAACATCAAGAAAAACACTACCATCAGGACCACTAAAAACAGTGTGGGAAGTATGGTAACCCACCACGGAGTCTGCTCTGGTTCCAGATAGGATATGTTGATTTCTCCACCACCTTGTATGTGGCCGTTTATAAATTCGGTAAAGGAACTTGGTATGACTATACTTATGAATTCAGTTCCGTCATTCATTGTACCTTCGACTTTGTATCGGTCTATATTCACGTTTATCTCTTCAACTGAGTTATTGGTTATGCCTGTTACCAATTCATCGTATGATATGATATCAACGTCGCTTTGACCTGTGTTTATAGTTGTTACAGCCAGTATTATGATAAGAAGAACTATCATATAAAAGCTGATCATCCGCAAATATTTGTTCAAGCTCTCACTCCCCTTCGCTTATAAAATTGTGATACATTATTCTAACATACATTCTATAGAATTACAACGAAACCTAGACGTATACTTCTTCCTTTAAAACCCCTATAAATGGGAGGTTTCTGTACTTCTCGGCAAAATCAAGTCCATAGCCCACGACGAATTCATCCGGCACGGCAAAGCCCACAAAATCTATTTCGACCTCCGAGATTCTTCTCTCTGGTTTGTCCAATAGACTGCATACCTTAATAGAGTTTGTGTTTCTATCTTTGAATATCTTGATCAGATAAGATAGCGTCAGACCACTGTCGACGATATCTTCTATTATCAACAAATCCCTGCCTTCGACGCTTTTATCTAAATCCTTCAATATTCTCACTTCACCTGAGCTTCGGGTTCCGGTTCCGTAGCTGGATATGGCCATAAAATCTATTTCCAGAGGTATGTCCATGCTTTGAACCAGATCAGACATAAATAAAACAGACCCTTTCAGCACGCAGATTACCAAAGGATTTTTGCCTTTGTATTCCTCTGCCAGCTCCTTCCCAAGTTCGCTGACCCTTTTCTTCAGGGTTTTTTCATCAATCAACACATCTTTAATATCGTTAAGCATTTATTTCCTCCTGGATTTTATAAAACGCTAAGCGCATTATTTTTTTAGTATCTTCGGTGACTTTGAATTCCTCGCTTGCCGCTATGCCTGCCAGCCAGATAATCTCGTTGCCGACTTCAAACACAAGTATGCTGTCCCTATTATCGGACGGTATCTTATTATCAATTAATATCTCTTTAATTTTTCTTTTATTTTTATGCCCTAGAGGTCTTATCCTGTCTCCAGGCTTTCTCTGCCTTAAAACGATATGTTCTCCAATCGCAATAATTTTATCATAATCGAAGAGAAATTCCCCTTGTTTTTCAGGTTTTTTTTGTTTTTTATCGTTTTTTTTCAGTGCCGTTTCTACCACGATTTTTATCTTGGAAAGGACGTAGCTTTTTCCGGGATAAATCTTATATTCAAAATAGGGCGTTGCCCGGTTTGTTTTTTTTGATTCTACAGTTATCTTGTCGTAGGATCTGCGCAAAAGAAAATCATTCGGCAATGACACTGTCCAAGTAGTATCTTCTTTGTCTCCAATCTTTTCCACAGCCTTTTCAAGATGTGCGTGTTGAAATTTAATGTTATCGCAAATTTCTTTATATTTTCTTAACAGAACTTTTTTTTGCATCAGCGGTGCTTCTCTTGATAATTCATTGTAGCTTATGCTTGCCTTGTCTTTATACTTATGCCAAATCTCATCAACCTCTGCAGTTATATGCTCTTCGTACTCCCTTGCAATTTTCGACAGGTTCGCAATGCTCTCATCAATTATAGGGTTATACTTTTTTAAAAGCGGCATCAATTCATGCCTTATGCTGTTTCGGTGATAATCCGTTTCCATATTGGAAGCATCATGACGGTATGGGATTGACTTTTCGTGGCAATAATTCAAAATATCACTTTTACGTGCCAACAGCAAAGGTCGTATTACCCCATCCTCTCTTACCGGGTCTATCCCCTTGAGTCCGTTAATGCCCGTACCTCTTATTATCCTCATCAAAACAGTTTCCACCTGATCGTCCTTGTGATGTCCAGTAGCTACTTTTACGGAACCGTTTCTCCTTTTGATTAAGTTGAAGAAGTTATAGCGCACTATTCTACCCCCCTCTTCGAGAGATAGTCCTTTAAATGCACAAAACCCCTTGATGTCTGCGCTTAACACCTTAAGCTGTATTCCGTTATTATCGCAGTAATCCCTGACGAGCATTTCGTCCAAGTCTGATTCTCCGCCCCTTAAATTGTGGTTTATGTGGGCGGCGATTATTTTTATGTAGTTGCTTTTGCTAAATTCTTTTAGAATATGTAAAAGGGCCATGGAATCCGCCCCCCCAGAAATGCCTGCAACAACAGTATCTCCCCTGCAAATCATTTCATTTTGCCGTATGTAATTCAAAATCATTCTTTCCATTGACCCACCGACTTTATACTTTTATAATTGTATTCTACATTTTTTCTCTTTCGGATTCAACAGGTAAAAACAGCGACTCCGATTCTTAAACCCAAATAATAATCAGCATAAAAAAAAGCCCATTCTCATGAACTTAAAAAAATGGTGGTCGCAATAGGGCTCGAACCTATGACCCCCTGCTTGTAAGGCAGGTGCTCTCCCAGCTGAGCTATGCGACCAAAGTGTAAGCCAAAGACAAAAGCCTTCGACTTCTCCAGTTAAATGAACGACCTATGTCTGCGCAAATAACCGTTTATTAAATTTAATGGTGACCCCTAGGGGACTCGAACCCCTGTTACCGCCGTGAAAGGGCGGTGTCTTAACCGCTTGACCAAGGGGCCTGGTTAATTAAATATGGTAGCGGCGAACGGATTTGAACCGCTGACACTACGGGTATGAACCGTATGCTCTAGCCAACTGAGCTACGCCGCCATGTTAAATGGTTGCGGGGACAGGATTCGAACCTGTGACCTCCGGGTTATGAGCCCGACGAGCTGCCAGCTGCTCCACCCCGCGTCGTTTGGTGCCGGAGATCGGAATCGAACCGATACGATCTTTTGGGATCGCAGGATTTTAAGTCCTGTGCGTCTGCCAGTTCCGCCACTCCGGCTCTCTTAAGAGACAAGCACCATTATAGTATATAAAAAATGCTAAGTCAATACTTTTTCTTAATTTTATTTCTTTTTATTTTATGATAAACTGAACCTTCCAGATTGTCGCTGTCACTGATTACTATTTCACTGATTTCATAACGTTCCATAAACCTTTTAATTATAGCGGCCCCCGATAGAATAATATCTGCACGCTTAGGTTCAAGGCCCTTTACACCAAGCCTTTCCTTTAAAGTCATTTGGGAAAGCCTGCGGTAAATCTTTTCAATTTCATTATAGGAAAGCCTGCTTCCATCTATCTTGTCCGGATCGTAAGATTCAAGGCCTAGCTTTATTGCTGAAAGAGTGGTAGCCGTTCCGCCAATACCTACTAAAAGCTTATCTGATACCCCATCCTCAAACTTTTTATCGAAAATATTATCTAGATGTTCTTCAAGTAGGACTATCATGCCAATATCTGGGGGATCACCTAATGGAAACTTTTCGCTTAATCGAACAGCTCCTATATCCAGGCTTTTCAAACATTTTCTTTCTCCTTCTTTTATTTGTATAAACTCAGTGCTTCCTCCTCCTACATCAATTATAAGGAAATCTCGAGACTCCAGAGAGCTGACCACTCCCAGATATCCGTACAATGCTTCGTCTTCACCAGAAATCGTCTCCACTTTGATTCCCGTCCTGTCAAAAGCCTCAGCGATAAAATCAGATTTGTTAACTGCATCTCTCAATGCGCTGGTGCCATAGGCAACAATGGCCTCCACGCCATTTTGGTCGCATATTGCCTTTACCTCCTCCAAGCCTTTCAAGTTTCTTTCCATGACCTCTCTTGAAATGATTTTGGACTTGTCCAAACCTTCCCCCATTCTAGTAAAAAAAATGTGCTTTTCCTTTTCTATGATCCTTTCACCTTCCGTTTCAGCCACCATTAGCCTCATGGAATTGGTTCCTATGTCAACAGCTGCTATTTTCAATGCTCAAAACTCCCTTTTTAAAAAAATTATTTAAAAAAAAGCACCCCTCCGGGATGCGAAATTTTATGATTGCTATCTGTTAAAACACCTGTTCTTACCCTTTTTTGCACTTTTTTTAAGAGCCTGTTGTCTTTCATCGCTGTCTTTTAAAAACTGGTTTATCTTGTCTTCAATCGTTACCGGCGCACTGCTTACAGGTACACTTTTTTTAAACCCAGAAGACTTAGGATAGGGTCGCGGTCTTGGTGCTTCTTCCTTTTTAGGCTGCGCTTGCCTGATGGAAAGTCCTACCTTACCTTCAGTTACAGAAATAACCTTTACTTTTACTGTGTCATTTACATTCAAGTGATCAGAAACTTCTTTAACATAACCGTCAGCTACTTCGGATATGTGTACGAGTCCTACCTTACCCCCTAAATCAATAAATGCTCCAAATTTCGTGATGCTTTTTACAACACCTTCAACAATTTGATCAACCTCAAATGGCATCAAAAAAATCCTCCTTGTTTATTTGTTAGTTTTTATTACTATCAGGTTCAACTTCGATAATTATTTTCTCACGGGGATAAACGAGCCCGAAGTACCGCCTCGCCAATGTCTCGATATACTCATCGGAGTGAATCTGCTCTAGCTCCTGGGTGAGTTGATCGGATTTATCTTTTTCTATTGAAATTTGTTCCTGAAGATAATCCCTTTGACTTCTCAGTTGGATCAACTGGATTTCGGTGGATACAAAATTATAAAGAAAATACCCGCATACCAATAAGACAATCAACCAAGTGGCTCTGTTGGGTTTTTTTCTCCTCTTCTTTTTCACTGGCTTTCTCCCTTAAAGAATATTAATTACATTATTCCATAAAACCATAGAAATTACAAGGTGCCAGAGGTCAATAAAGGTTATTTTTCACAATATATTCCTACTTACTGATATCTTTCCTGTACTGCATGCCTTCAAAGCTTATTTTATTGATTTCACCGTATGCTTTTTCTGCTGCTTTTTTTAGGTCTTCACCAGTGGCAGAAACCGCAAGTACACGCCCCCCGTCGGTGACGACTTTCCCATCTACAGTCTTTGTGCCGCAGTGAAAGACGATGGCTCCATCTACCTCATCGATTCCTTTTATTTCCTTGCCTACCTCGTAGTCCCCTGGATATCCTCCTGAAGCAAGAACTACGCAAACAGCCTTGTCGCTTTTCCACTTCAAGTCATTAGGAGAAAGGTTGCCCCTTACGACTTTTTCGAATATCTCTACTATGTCGGATTCCAGCCTCAACAAAACAGACTCAGTCTCAGGATCTCCGAATCTTACGTTGAATTCGAGTACTTTCGGCTTTCCGTTCTTTATCATAAGGCCGATGAACAAAACCCCTCTGAAGTCCATTCCTTCAGAAAGCAGCCCTTTCATGATAGGTTCAAGTATCTCTTTTTTCATAGTTTCTTCCAATCCATGGTCAAATAGCCTGTTTGGTGAATACGTCCCCATTCCACCGGTATTCAGCCCTTTGTCCCCGTCAAAAATCCTCTTGTAGTCTTGTGCGCTTTCCATTGGTATTATCTTTTTGCCGTCCACAAAACACAAAACTGATGCCTCGATGCCTTCCAAGAACTCTTCAAGCACCACAACTTTTCCTGAGTCTCCAAAGACCTGTTTCTCCATCATGTCTTCTAGAGCTTCCAAAGCGACATCCTTAGTTTCCGCTATTATTACACCCTTGCCCGCAGCAAGACCGTCCGCTTTTATCACTACCGGATAACCGTACTTGTCAATATCTGACACCGCATTTTGGATGTCGTCATACTCTCCATATGCCGCAGTGGGTACGTCGTACTTCATTAAAAACTTTTTCGTGAATGCCTTGCTGCCCTCAAATTGAGAACAAACCTTGTCCGGTCCAAAAACCGCAAGCCCTCTTTTATTGAATTCATCAGAAATGCCGAGCACAAGAGGAAGCTCCGGACCAACAACAGTTAAATCTATATTTTCTTTTTGAGCAAAATCCGCTAAAGCGGTAATATCGTCCACTTTGATATCAACATTCTCCGCTTGGCTCGCCGTGCCTGCATTGCCGGGAGCGCAGTAAACTTTTTTTACTTTTGGACTTTGGACTATCTTCCAGACCAAAGCATGTTCCCTTCCTCCTGAACCTACTACCAATACCTTCATTTTTATTGCTCCTTTAGTGTTTAAAATGTCTCATGCCGGTAAAAACCATGGCAATACCGTACTTGTCGCAAAGCTTAATGGAATCTTCATCCCTGATTGACCCACCAGGCTGAATGATGGCCGTAACCCCTGCTTTGTTCGCAGCTTCCACAGAATCTTCAAAGGGAAAAAACGCATCTGAGGCCAACACCGACCCAATCAAACTTTCTCCACCTTGTCTAATTGCATTTTGCAAGGCCCAAATCCTGCTTACCTGTCCCGGGCCATTTGCTATGAGCATTTTATCCTTAGCCAAACTGATTCCATTGGATTTAGTATTTTTCACCACTTTCCAGGCAAAGATCAAATCTTCCATTTCCTCTTTTGTTGGCTGTCTTTTAGTGACAACTTTTAAGTCCTCTCCCAAGAGCACGCTGTCAGTATCCTGCAGCAGGATTCCGCCCATGACTTTTTTGAGCTCATAGCCTTGATATCTCTTCTCTATGCCCTCTAATTTGAGTATCCTTATGTTCTTCTTCCTGGTGAGCACCTCAAGAGCTTCTTCGCTATAAGAAGGAGCAACCAGCACCTCAATGAAGAGTTCGTTTATTTTTTCCGCCGTTTTCTTGTCAATTTCTCCGTTTGCTACCACTATGCCTCCAAAAATAGATACAGGGTCTCCTTCGTAAGCCTTGATAAAAGCCTCATAAATGCTATCGGCACTTCCAACTCCGCAAGGGTTCGCGTGCTTAACCGCCACCACCGTAGGGGTACCGTAAAATTCCTTCAATGCCTCTAAAGCTCCGTTTGTGTCATTGATATTGTTATACGAAAGCTCCTTGCCGTGAAGCTGAACAGCATCCACCAATGTTCCGCTTTGTTTTCCGACTTCTTTATAGAAAGCCGCTTTTTGATGAGGGTTTTCACCGTATCTTAAATCCTGTACTTTTTCAAAGGTTACAGTCAAAGTCTCATCCATTGTTTCCTTGCCGGCTTGCTCTTTAAGGTAAGCGCTAATCATAGCATCGTAATTTGCCGTATGCTGGAAAACTTTTAGCGCAAGGTCGTATTTGACATCTACATCTACCGATCCCTTATCCTTAAGCTGATCTATTACCGTCTTGTAATCCACAGGGTCTGTTATGACCGCTACGTCCTTGTAATTTTTAGCAGCGGCTCTTATCATGGTCGGGCCTCCAATATCGATGTTCTCTACGGCCTCTTCCAGACTCACACCTTCTTTAGATATCGTCTCCTTGAAAGGATAAAGATTCACCGCTACGATGTCTATTGGTTGTATATTTAGCTCCTGAAGCTTTTCCATGTGGGCGGGATTGTCTCTCATGGCAAGAATTCCTCCATGTATGCCGGGATGAAGAGTCTTTACCCTGCCGTCCAAACATTCAGGAAATCCAGTCACGTCGCTTATGCCTGTAACTTTAATTTTGTTTTCCTCTAGAAGTCTTGCCGTGCCGCCTGTGGATATGATTTCCACGCCCAGATCCTCCAGGGTTTTTGCAAATTCCAACACTCCGCTTTTATCCGATACACTGATTAACGCTCTCATAAAAACCTCCTCGTTATTTTATACGCACTTTTCTTCCTTCAACTCGAATATTTCCCAGGCAATATTCCTTAACCGCTGCCGGCAGAATTTCATGCTCCACCTCCAAGACCTTCATCTGTAGAGATTTCGGATCGTCCCCATCTACGCTTACGCATTTTTGCATTACAACAGGTCCCGTGTCCGTGCCTTCGTCTACGAAATGCACAGTAGCTCCTGAGACCTTAACGCCGTACTCTATAGCCTTTTCGTGCACCTTGAGGCCATAGCATCCATCCCCACAAAACGAAGGTATCAGGGAAGGGTGAACGTTCATGATTCTATTTCTGAATTTCTTAACCATTTCTTGAGGTACAATCTTCAAATACCCTGCCAGAACAACCAAATCTATAGACTTTGCTTCAAGCAAATCCATGACCATTTTATCATAGTCAGGATCCTTGCCGGAAATATAAACAGATTCTATCCCAGCTTTTTGGGCTCTCACGAGTCCGAATGCACTTTTCTTGTTTGAAATCACGAGGGCTATTTCCCCGTAGGTATTATGCACCTTATCGATCAGGCTTTGAAGATTGCTTCCTCCACCTGAAACCAACACCGCTATGCGTTTCATCTGCACAACTCAACCCCTTCGCCTTTTTCAACGCGACCGATGACCACAGCTTTTTCTCCGATTTCGGCCAATGCACCCAATACGTTGTCTTTTTCCCTTTCCGATACAACAAGCATCAGCCCAATTCCCATATTGAATGTGGAATACATTTCCTTGTCAGAGATATTGCCTTCTCTTTGTATAAACTCGAATATAGGCAGCTTACTGATCGAATCCTTATTTATGACGGCTTTCAACCCTTCCGGCAGAGCTCTTGGCACGTTTTCGTAAAAGCCTCCACCCGTTATATGGGCTATTCCTTTTATCTCTCCGGCTTCCAATGCGGCTTTTATCGATTTTACATAAATTTTAGTGGGCGTCAAGAGCACGTTTCCGAGCTTGTCTTCAAGTTCTTTTATCTCATCCTGTAAATTGTATTTCTTGTGGTCCAACAGAAGCTTTCTCACAAGGGAAAATCCATTGGAATGAACCCCGCTGGAAGGAACTCCGATTATTACGTCCTCTTCTTCGATGGTGCTTCCGTCAATTATTTTCGATTTTTCTGCGACTCCCACTGCAAAGCCCGCCAAATCATACTCATCTTCGTGATACATATCCGGCATTTCTGCAGTCTCGCCGCCTATAAGTGCCATTTCCCCTTCAACGCAACCATCGCACACGCCTTTAACGATTTCCTCAATCACTTCGGGGTTGTTCTTGCCGCATGCTATGTAGTCCAGAAAATACAGCGGCATTGCACCTTGACAGGCTATGTCGTTGACGCACATGGCGACACAATCGATGCCTATGGTATCGTGTTTTTTCATCTTTTGGGCTATCAAGAGTTTTGTTCCCACTCCATCGGTTCCTGATATCAGCACAGGGTTTTTGTAGCCTTTAGGAAGTTCGAACATTCCCCCAAATCCTCCAAGACCGGATATCACCCCTTGGGTTTTTGTTCTCGCAACATGTTTTTTAATTCGGTCAACAGATTCGTAGCCGGCCTCTATGTCAACTCCCGAATCCTTGTATGTAAATTCCTTCATGAGAAATCCTCCTAGTCTTATTCTTCCATTACAGGCACTTCCATAGGGTAATCGCCGTCGAAGCAAGCTCTGCAGTAAGTAGTTCCTCCTCCGACGCTCTCAACCAGCCCTTCAACAGATATGAACGCCAAAGTGTCCGCTCCTATCATGTCTCTGATTTCCTCTACAGTCTTCATGGCACCCACAAGATGCTTTCTGTACGGGGTGTCGATGCCGAAGTGACAAGTATGGGCTACAGGCGGGCTGCTTACCCTAAAGTGAACCTCAGTAGCTCCAGCCTCTCTTAAAAGTTCAACTAAGTGTTTGGATGTAGTTCCCCTTACTATTGAATCATCGACTATCACGACGCGCTTCCCTTGAACATTCTCTTTAAGGGCATTAAGCTTAAGACGCACTCCCTCTTCCCTAAGCTCTTGGCTAGGCTGGATGAAGGTTCTTCCCGTATACTTGTTTTTTATAAGGCCGATTCCAAAGGGAATCCCCGAAGCTTCCGCAAATCCTATCGCTGCAGGTATGCCCGAATCTGGCACGCCTATTACTACATCTGCATTCACCATACTCTCGGCTGCAAGAATCTTGCCTGCATTATGCCTAGACAGATAAACGCTTATTCCGTCTATTACAGAATCCGGACGAGCAAAGTAGATAAGCTCAAAAATGCAAAGCCTCTTTTTGACCCAGTTGTTTTGGCTATAGCTTTTCACTCCATTTTGATCGATAATTACAATCTCTCCGGGATCTATATCTCTAATCAGCTTTGCCCCAATAGAGTCAAGAGCGCAACTTTCAGATGCGAGTACATATCCTCCGGTTTTAGTCTTTCCAAGACATAATGGCCTTAAACCATGGGGATCTCTAATACCTATAAGCTTATCCTCAGTAGTGATCACAAGAGCATAGGCTCCTTTTATGATTTCCACCATTCTCTTTATAGATTCCACAATTCCGTTTTTCAGTCCTCTAGCAATGAGATTGACTATAACCTCCGAATCGATAGTGGTCTGAAAGACGACGCCATTGTCTTCAAGCATTTCTCTCAATGCTCTTGCATTTACCAAGTTCCCGTTATGAGCAAGGGCGATCTGGCTGTTTTTATAGTTTACGACAAGAGGTTGAGCATTTTCAATGTGGCTCTCCCCTGTAGTAGAGTATCTGACGTGCCCGATTCCGATGTTTCCTTCAAGCTCATTGATGCTGTTGCCTCTGAATATTTCGCTTACCAGGCCCATTCCCTTGTGCTGTTGTATCTTGCCATCTTTGTTAGTGGCTATGCCCGCGCTTTCCTGCCCCCTGTGTTGAAGGGCGTATAATCCATAATAAACAAACTGTGCGCTTTCGATTTCTTTTTCCCTGTTATATATACCGTAAACGCCGCATTCCTCTTCCAATTTATCTTTATCAAATAGATCGATCATCTTTTCCTCCTGGTTTTATTCAATCCTGCTCAGGACTTCACGGTAGGTCTCTTCCACCTTGCCCAAGTCTCTTCTGAACCTATCTTTATCCATCTTTTCGTTTGTTTCCATATCCCATAGTCTGCAAGTGTCAGGTGAAATTTCATCCGCCAGGATTATCTCTCCGTTATGTCTTCCGAACTCTACCTTGAAATCTATAAGGTTTAGCCCTTTCTCCTTGAAGAACTCAACCAAGATTTCGTTGATTTTGAAAGTATATTCCTTTATCTTTTCAAGCTCCTCGGTAGATGCAAGGCCCATCACCCTGGCATGATACTCATTTATGATGGGATCGTGAAAATCGTCGTTCTTATAGCAAAATTCTAGAACCGTCTCGCTTAACTTCGTTCCCTCTTCAATTCCAAGCCTCTTGCTTATGGAACCGGCAGCCACGTTTCTTATTATGACTTCCAGGGGCACGATTTCTACAGCCTTGACCAATTGCTCCGTCTCAGACAAATATTTTACGAAATGTGTAGGGACTCCTTTTTTTTCGATGAGGGTAAATATGACGCTGCTTATTTTGTTGTTTACGACTCCCTTGCCGCTTATCTTTCCTTTTTTCGCACCGTCAAAAGCAGTGGCATCGTCTTTGTACTCGACAACATACAAATCTTTATTGTCAGTTTTGTATACTTTTTTAGCTTTTCCTTCATAGAGCATCTCCAGCTTTTCCATAAAAACTTCCTCCTTAGATTAAACGACGATAAGCCTCTTTTTTACAAGAGACTTATCGTGTTTTATTTAGTCTATCGCCGACTGTTTTATTATCATATGATGATTTATTTTTACAAAAATCCTTTTCGGCATATCTCCACCTCAATGAAATCAAACACCCTAACCGCTGTACTTCACCTTAATAATAGCAAACAGACAGTAATAAATCAAGGTTTTTCCGTACTATTAAAGCAATACTCAAGATAATGTTCGTGATTACCCGAAATATTTAACGCCGGATTCAAAAATCTTTTGATCTTTTTCTCCCGGTATATTCTTATAGAGACCCTCTCCAATACGTTCCGAATGCCCCATCTTCCCCAGCACCCTTCCGTCAGGGCTTGTTATTCCTTCCACAGCCCACTCTGATCCGTTTGGATTGGACAAGCCGTCACTAGCTATATCACCCTTCAAATCCACGTACTGAGTCGCAATCTGACCGTTTTTTTCCAGTTGCTGCAATACTTCCCTGCTAGCCGCAAATCTTCCCTCTCCATGGGATATGGGCACCATATGCATTTGACCCACTTCTACCTGGCTGAACCAGGGCGAAAGGTTTGAAGTTATCTTGGTTGCTGCAATTTTAGAAACGTGACGTCCTATGTGGTTGAATGTAAGCGTCGGGTCCTCTGGAGAAATCTCCCTGATTTCACCATGAGGCAAGAGCCCCAGTTTTATCAGTGCCTGGAATCCGTTGCAAATACCTAGAATCAGGCCATCTCTGTTATTTAGCAGGTTCATGACGCTGTCTTTTACGTAACCGTTTCTGAAAATTGTCGCTATGAACTTTCCAGACCCGTCTGGTTCGTCTCCTGCACTGAACCCCCCTGGGAACATAAGTATCTGGGAATTATCAATCCTTTTGATCAACTCATCAAGGGATTTGTCTATATCAGCGGCCGTCAAGTTCCTGAACACAAATGTATCAACCTGAGCTCCCGCTTTTTCAAAAACCCTCGCAGTGTCGTATTCACAGTTGGTTCCCGGGAATACGGGAATAAGAACTCTTGGTTTTGCAATCTTTGTCCCTGCCTTAGCTACAGGACCTTTGTCCCAGGCAACAGCCTTTATCTCAAGCTCTTTTTCCTCCGTTTCGGGGAAAATATTGGACAAGGGCTTTTTCCAAACTTCAAGCAGCTCCTCAATCTTTACCGATGAACCTTTCAATACAACCTTGCCGCTGTCAACTGTAAATCCAGCACAAATCGCTTTGCTGTCTTCCATGGTTGTTTCAAAGCGAGGCACCGATTCCTTAGGAACCTCTATGAGCATCGCCCCGATATTTAGCTCAAAGATCTTCTCTTCGGCAATGTCGCCAGCAAGCTCAAATCCTATATTGTTTCCAAAGGCCATCTTTCCTATGGCTTCTGCCATTCCGCCTTTTCCCAGAGCTTTTGCAGCTGCTATCACTTTGCCGTCTATCAGATTTTTGATTTTTTTATAAAGTTTTTTAAGCTCCACGAAATCAGGCACTTGTTTATCATCCCTTGCCACCTCTAAGAGGTACACTTTGGAACCTATGTTTTTAAATTCCGGAGTGATTATATTTTCCACCTTGTCGGAGGCAACTGCAAAACTTACAAGCGTGGGTGGAACATCTATTTCGTTGAAGCTTCCGGACATACTGTCCTTGCCGCCGATGGCCGCAAGAGAAAATGACTTTTGCGCCTGATATGCCCCAAGGAGGGCGCTAAAGGGTTTACCCCATCGTATCGGATCCTCACCAAGTCTTTCAAAGTACTCTTGAAAGCTGAACCTTATCTTCTCGACATCTCCACCCATAGCAACCATCTTGGCTACGGATTCAACAACGGAGTACATACCGCCATGAAATGGGCTCCATTTGAAAATTTCAGGTTGATATCCAAAACTCATAAGGCTGCAAGTTGAGGTATCCCCCTTCTCAATGGGGATTTTCCCTACCATGCCTTCAGGGGGCGTTACCATCTTCTTTCCTCCAAAAGGCATAACTACAGTACCCGCTCCAATAGTGGAGTCGAATATTTCAGACAACCCCTGCTGAGAGCAGACATTTAAATCCCTGAAGGTTTGGACAAAATCCTCTTTAAGATTTCCTCCCGAAGCCTTCCTCTTCTCAAAGCAACCTGATTTAACCGGAGATTTTACCAGTACCTTAGCATACTGCTTTGCACCGTTGGAATTCAAGAAGTCACGGCTAAGATCCAAAATCGCCTTGCCTCTCCACTTCATGACCAAGCGGCCAGTATCGGTAACCCTGGCAACTGCAGTGCCCTCAATGTTTTCCTCATTGGCATAATTTAAGAATTTATCAACGTCTTTCTTATCAACTACTACTGCCATTCTTTCCTGAGACTCTGAAATGGCAAGCTCCGTCCCATCAAGACCTTCATATTTTTTTGACACCTTGTCAAGATCTATTTCCAGGCTGTCAGCAAGCTCACCTATAGCAACAGATACTCCTCCGGCACCGAAGTCATTACACCTTTTTATCATCTTTGAAACTTTGGGATTTCTGAACAATCTTTGAATCTTTCTCTCTTCTGGGGGATTACCCTTTTGCACTTCTGCCCCACAGCTTAAAATAGATTCCTCTGTATGAACCTTCGAGGATCCCGTAGCTCCTCCGCAGCCATCCCTTCCCGTTCTTCCGCCGATGAGCAGTATGACATCCCCCACCACCGGCACTTCTCTTACAACATTTTCTTTTGGCGCAGCACCAATAACGGCACCTATTTCCATTCTCTTAGCAACGTAACCTTCGTCGTAAATCTCAGTAACTTGTCCTGTAGCCAAGCCGATTTGATTCCCGTAGGAGCTGAATCCTCTAGCCGCTTCCTTGGAGATTTTTCTTTGGGGCAGCTTCCCGTTCATCGTCTCTTTTATCGGCTTTCTAGGGTCAGCAGCTCCCGTCACTCGCATGGACTGGTATACATAGCTTCTTCCGGACAATGGATCCCTAATTGCCCCTCCCAGACAGGTCGCAGCTCCACCGAAAGGCTCTATTTCAGTAGGGTGGTTATGTGTTTCGTTTTTAAACATTAAAAGCCACTTCTCGTCTTTTCCGTCAATATCCACATCTATGTTCACGCTACAGGCATTGATCTCTTCCGATTGATCGAGATCCTTCAAATTTCCGTTTTTCCTCTCCAGCTTCATGTTGATGACGGCCATGTCCATAAGGGTCACAGGTCTATTTTGATCTCCATAAATCATTTTTCTCGTATCCAGGTAGTCTTTGTAAGCACCCTTCACATCTTCGGAGTATACTCCTTCTTCTATCTCAACATCTGTTATCTCCGTTAAAAAAGTGGTATGTCTGCAGTGATCCGACCAATATGTGTCGATAACCTTAAGCTCTGTTATCGTCGGATTTCTATCCTCGTCTTTTTTATAGTATTCCTGCACGAAAAGTATATCGTCATCGCTCATTGCAAAGCCCTTCTTAGACTTGTACCTAAGCAGCTCTTCTCTGCTTAATTCCACAAAGCCCTCTACCACTTCCACATCGGCGACTTCAACAGACTCGTCCTCAAGGGATTTAGGCATGGAAAGAGAAGCCTCTCTTGAGTCAACAGGGTTTATCAGGTAATCCTTGATGAGATCGAAATCCATCTCAGTTATATCTCCTTTAAGGACAATAAGCTTTGCGACCTTGAGCCTTACATCCTGCCCGTGAGTTATTATCCTGATTCCCTGAGACGCCCAATCTGCCCTTTGATCATACTGTCCAGGCAAATACTCAACAGGAATGACCCTTTCCCCATCTTCGAGGACAAAATCTCCTTCCCATATATCATCGGCATTAGGCTCTGCGAGCACTGTCTTTTTAATCATCTCGAATTGGTCAAAATCCTCAAGGCTTATATCGTATCTATTTATAACCCTCACATCAACCAGGCTTTGAATTTCCAAAGTTTCTTTAAATTCTTTCAATAGATGAAGACCTTCAACATTGAAGCCTTCCTTTTTCTCTACGAATACTCTTCGAATCTCTTTGTTCATGTTCAACCACCTTTTATTTTTTCTATTTACATATTAAATTATGCGAACATTTTTTTCAAGTTTTTTATTAATATCCGTATTTTTATTTCCATGTCCTTTTGATATAATTGTACATGAGGAGGGATATAATGTACATAAGACATTTGGCCCACAGCGGTTTTTTGGTCGTCCACGAAAAGTATGCCTTGCTATTCGACTGTATTGAAGAACCGGACTTAGAAGAGATCAAGGACAAGGACATAGTCTTTTTTGCTAGTCATAGCCACAAGGACCACTTTTCACCCGATATCGCAAGGAAGCTATCTAACTACCATACCACCTACATACTAGGTTATGACATCGAAGACAGAATTTCAACAAATCGGATATGGATCATGAATCCATATGATGAAGTCACACTAGGTGCTTTATACATAAAGGCTTTCGGAAGCACTGACAGGGGCGTTTCCTTTTACCTAAGGCTGGATGGCAAAAGCTATTTCCACAGCGGAGATCTAAACTGGTGGCACTGGAAGAGAATGAAGGAAGACGAGCTTGCTGCAGAGGAATCTGATTTTAAAAACGAACTCGAAAAAATCCGAGGTCTTGAAATCGATTTTGCTTTTGTTCCCGTAGACCCAAGGCTCGAGGAATTCGGCTTGCTTGCCGCCGACTATTTTATAAAAACCCTTTCACCAGAGCATCTAGTACCCATGCATTCCTTTGGAGATTACGGCTACTACAATGACCTCGATAAGAAAATTTCACTTAACGATACCGTATTGTTGACTCCGTCAGGGAAAAATCAGATTATATTTAAAGAGCAGCCTTAAGGCTGCTCTTTAACTTTGTACATATTTTGGGCTTCTTCCTTTTTAACATGTTCAGTCAGGCTCTCCACAACAACAGTCATTGTTCTCGCACCCAATGTGATGGCGATTTCGTCACCGACCTTAATATCCGTTCCGGCTTTTGCCGCATTTCCATTGACCGTTATCTTTCCTTTGTCACAAGCTTCTTTTGCAAGAGTCCTGCGCTTGATAAGCCTGCTGGTTTTTAGATATTTATCAAGTCTCATATGTCACCTCAATTTTTTAAAAAAAAACGGGACTATAAAGTCCCGAAGAAAAATTACTTGTTAATTGAATCTTTTAAAGCTTTTCCCGCTTTAAATCCTGGTGCTTTGGAAGCAGGAATTATCAATTCTTCCATAGTCTTCGGATTTCTTCCTTTTCTTTCAGCTCTTTCTCTAACGTCAAAGGTTCCAAAACCTACCAAGGATACTTTATCTCCTTTTTGCAACTCTTCGGTCACAACATCGATAAATGCATTCAACGCCTTTTCGCAGTCTTTTTTAGCAATATCCGTCTTTTCAGTCATTGCAGCAATTAATTCAGCTTTGTTCATTTTTCACCCTCCTGATTTCTTATAATAAATTTATAATTGAGATATTTTCTTGGAAATCAAGAAAATATTTATCCCTTCATTCAAAGCCCTTTTTCCTTGGCATCTTTCCAGTAGAAGTCAAGCTCATCTAGGCTCAACTCCTTCATGAGCATCCCTTTCTTTGAAACCTGAGCTTCAACGTGCTTGTACCTTCGAATAAATTTGTCAGTCGCCCCCTGCAGAGACTCTCTGAAGTCCACTTTGGCCAGTCTCAAAACATTGATCACGGCAAACAATAGATCTCCTGACTCTTCATCGATTTTTTTCTTGTCATCTTCAAGAAGCGCCTTTTCAAGTTCTTCCGCTTCTTCTCTGACCTTTGCAAGAGCATCTGTAGGATCTTCCCAGTCAAAGCCTGTTAGAGACGCTTTTTTTTGAGCCTTCTCAGCCCTCAGATACACCGGAAAGCTATTGGGGAGATTGTCCATTTGTTCAGACACCTTCTCATATCCCTTTTCCTCCCGCTTTATCTTTTCCCAAACTTCCATAGAAAATTCTTCTCTGCTTTCGTTGCCAAAAACGTGGGGATGCCTGTTGACAAGCTTTGCATTTATGGACTCCACAACTTCACCCAGGTCAAAGAGATGTTCTTCTTTTGCAATCTGACTTACAAATACGACCTGCAGCAACAAATCACCCAACTCTTCGCAGATATCATCGATATCATCCCGTTCTATGGCATCAACCACTTCATAGGCTTCTTCGATGATATACTTTCTCAGAGAAGCGAATGTCTGCTCTCTGTCCCAGGGACAACCATCTTCGCTCCTAAGTCTTTCCATGGTTTCAAGCAGCAATTCCATGCTCCTTGGATTTTTCGCCTTTTCAGGAGGTATATAGAGACTCGTCAGGTAGTCGATATCTTCAGATCTATCGATTTCATAAAGCTTGACCTTTTCAATCTTTTCACCTATTATCCCTGCCTTGTGAACGAGGAAAACTTCCTTGTCTTGGGGATAATGACTATCCATCAAAAACAACTTTAACTCGGAGGCCACAAAATTATTGTATACTTGAGTTACGATGATGCCGGAATGAGTTTCAAATGCTTTGGCATTTATGGAAAGTGCATCCACGACATAAAGGCCGTATATAGGGTCTATGCGAAGCGACGCCGCCATGGAATCCAGGAAACTCAAGGCCGACACTACTTTAACCTCGACTTTGTCTTGTTCATTATCTAACATTTCAAGGAGTATTTCAACACTTTTTTCAGCAAAGCAAGGATGCCCAGGCACCGCATACACCGTTTGATGGTTATTTACGCAGACATTTGACAATTCAACAGCTATAGCTTTGTAAACTTCTTCGAAGCTGTCACATTTTTCATAGAAGCTGTCAAAGGTTTCGAATTTTACCCCTTCCCCAGCAAGCTCTTCGGCGGCTGGATGCTTTACAGTCCTTAGATAAAGGTTTTTGCTGTTTTTGATTATTTTATATGTTTCAAGGGTCATTTGCCCTAGACCTCCGGGCCCTAGACCGACTATGTAGATAGTATTTTTCATGTTAACCCTTTCTAACCAGTTTCCCCAAAAATTTTCTCAACCTGTTGCGGCCAGGAAACATCTCTAGTTCTTCTTCCGTTAGGCCTTTTATAGATATAAGGCTGACCATATATATTATTATACATAAAAAAATAGAAATTAAAACCGAAAAGGCGTTATTTAACCAATTATTGAGGAAATCATAGGCCAAAATTCCGAAAAAACCCATAAACGCCGATGCCGCAACAGGTTTTAACACTGTTTGGACAGGGTTTATCCTTACGTTCGTATACTTCCTTACACTCTTGTAATTGAGAGCTCCAATCACAAAATAGGCAGACATATTGCTTATTACCAGGCCGTAAATATTAATTTCCGGGATGGATACAAAGATGAAGTTAAACACTAAATTCACAAAGAGCCCCGGTATCAAATGCTTTAGAGGCAATGTGAACTTGTCCATTCCCTGAAGGATACTCTGTAGCGTATTGGCAAACATAATCAAAACGGTACTAAAAGCAAAGTAATTCAGTATGCCTCCTCCGAACGCGCTATTGGGAAAAAGCAGAGCGAATATCTCCTCGGAAAATACAGAAAGTCCCACAGCACAAGGCAAAGCTATTAATAGAATCATCCTAAGACCCAGTTCTGTCTTGTGCTTTATAGCGGCCTTGTTTTTCAGAACAAAGGACTCGCTGATGGAAGGCACCAGAGTTATGGACATCGCAGTGCTGAAGGTCAAGGGAACGTTTATCATCGTCTGGGCAAGTCCATAATCACCAAACATCATTGTAGCCTGTCTAAGATCAAATCCTGCCTTTGCCAGCCTTGAAACGTACGTAAATGAATTTACGATTCCAAACAGAGATACCACCGCAGAAGTCAGTGTAACAGGTATCGCTATCTGCAGCAGCCTCTTTACGAGCTTTCTGTTGGATTCCTTCGCAAACCTGCCGCTGCTTTTTTCCACTTTCTTTCGGAAATCCTTTATGAATAAATACCAGGCAAATATCAAAAACAAAAATGCCGCCACTGCTCCAAACAAAGCTCCCGAAGAGGCACCTCCTGCACCTTCGGCATATCCGAAATTATTCGTAAGATAAATGCAGAGCCCTATCCCAAGCAGCACCCTTGCAAATGCCTCTATTATCTGAGATATTGCTGTAGGCGTCATCATCTGCATGCCTTGAAAAAAACCTCTAAATCCTGAAAGCAAGGACACAAAGAAAGGGGCAAAAGCAAGTCCAAGGAGAGCATAATAAGTACCCTCGTCCCACCCCGCTATTTTAATTATGAAGTTTGCGCCCAAAAACAGGGTCAACGACGCTACACTCCCCACTATGAGCATGAAAAGCATAGATATCTTAAAAACATTCATTACTCCCAAATAATTTTTGACAGAAGCTCTTTCTGCTATCATCTTTGATATCGCCACAGGAACTCCTATTATCGAAATGGTCAGCATCAGGTTGTAGATATTATAGGAATTATAATACAATCCATAACCGAAACTGTCTAGAATCCTACCTATAGGTATTTTAAAAAACAGTCCCAGGAGCTTTGCGATGATACCTCCTATAGCAATTATCCCAGCACCTCTTATATAAGAACTACGACTCATGTTTTTCCTCCAAAAACGCCATAAGCGCCTGTTTAATGTACTTCCCGATAAAACATTTTACTTCTTATGGGACTCTTTGTAAAGAAAAGGTTGAAAAACCGGAGATTTTATCTCCGGTTTCTTTAAAGTTTGTCGTAATAAACTTCAATTTCATATGATTCTTTCTCCTGAAGGAAAAATTCCTCATATGCTTCGTTTCTCTTTAAGGATAGCACCCGCTCGTATACAGTGCTCTCAACTTCTTCAAACGCTGCAGGCTCCATATCATCCCTTGAGTAGACGTAACCCAGGTAATACAGACCTTCGGATTCAACAAGTCCGGTAAAATCCCCTATGCCTGCATCGAATAGTTCCTCCGCGAAATCTTCCGCCATATCTGTAAAGTACAAAGGTCCGAAGTCATCCGCATAAAGAACATTTTTATCTTCCCTGTAAGCCTCGATGGCTTCGTCCATGCTCATTTCATCGCTTTCAAGCTTCGCCTGCACTTCCTCGCCGGTATTGCTTGCGGTAAACACAAAGCCTTTTGCATGCACAGTGGAGTAGTTGTATACCCGGATATTTTCTTCATAGTGCCGGTAGGCTTCCTCTTCAGATGCCTCAACGCCTTCCGTGACCCTTTCGTAAAGGGCGTATATCATTTGATTGTCTGCAGAAAGCTTCTTTACAAAATCCTCGAAATCATTTCTGTCGATTCTGTATTCATCTAGGAGCTTTTGGTAATCATCTTCTCCGTAGCTTTCCAATACCATCTCAAGCAATGATTCCGCCTCCTGCAAGGCTTGTTCCTCGTCAATTTCGATGCCTAGTTTTCCAGCGCTTTCCACAAGGACTGCTCCCTCCACCATATTGTCGAGGATATTCTTCTTTAGGGTTTCAAGGCCTTCACCCGACTGAGGCATCTCAGCTTGAGATAAGTCGTAGCTAATTTTAGTTAGTAACATGTATTGATCAAAGGAATCTTTTGATATCTCATTTTCGCCAATTCTCGCATAGACACTAGGCTCTGACTGACAGCCGGAGATGATAAATGCTGCAAGAATTATAATGGTCAACAAGGTTTTTTTCATACTTCCTCCACTTATTATAATCTCGAGGGATAAGTCTTAACCTTATACTCCTCCTTAAGCTCTTCAAGATAAGTCAAAAATGGATCTTTAACCTCTTCTTTGCTTATATCCGCATCTTCCATAGCCCGATCCTTGAGAGACATATACTCATCCGTTACTTTGCCCGCAATCAGGATTTGTCTTATTTCATCGGTTTTATCTTCCAAGGTAGGGATTTCAACCTCGTTTTTGTCATATACGTAAATAATGTGATAGCCATACTGGCTTTTAACCGGCTCTTGTATTACCTCCCCTTTGCCAAGGGCAAATGCTGCATCTGCAAATTCGGTAACCATCTGGTTATGAGTGAATTCCCCAAGATCAGATGCCTCTCTTACATTTTCATCATCCTGGGCTTTTTCAAAAGCTTCTTCAAAGCTTTCAGCGTCACTGATTGAATCCATCAATTCCCGAGCGTAAGATTCAGACTCTGTCAAAATGTGTTTTGCGGAAATGCTGCTTGTGTCGTAGCTTGATTTTTTATCTTCATAGTACTCGCTTATTTCATCCGACGTAACGACAATACCCGTTTCCAGCTGCTTCTGAAGCTTTTCTATGTGGACTATCCTGACTGCCTCTTCTTTCAATAATCTATTGTAGTCATCCAAGCTTAGGTAGTAGTCCGATAAAAATCCTTCCAAGGCCTCCTGATCGAAGTATGTGGCAAAATAAGCCTCCAGGTTTTCCACCTCTTTGCCAATCTCATCTTCAGTAACCTCCACCCCTTCATCTAAAGCCTTCTTATACATGACCCTGGATTCGGATATCTTGCTGAGAAGCTCATCATAGATAAATGTGAGGCTTTCCTGGTCCGAAGGCAGACCTGAGCCCATACTGACATAATAATCGAATTCCAGCTTGGAAAGGTGATAGTAAAACTCGTCCTTCAGGATCTCTTGGCCATCCAAAGTCATAACCACTTTTGACAGCTCTTCTTCTTTATTTTCGTTGAGTTCGCTGTTGAAGTTTTCAATCGCGGCATTTGCATACCTTATATCCTCAAGATAGGATCTGAAAAACTCCTCGAAAGACTCCTCGTCCATGTGGTTCTCTGCGAGAAAAGAGCCGTACCCATCTTCTCCCATTGTTTCTAAAAAGCTGTCTAAATAGTTTCCGGTCTCATCGTCAAGTCCTTCCGAATCTATTTCCAGCTCTAACTCCAATGCTTTGTTTTTTAGAACTCTGATTTCCGAAATGGTATTTAAGATATCTTCCTTTAAAAGGTCTAGATCGTCCCCTTCCGGCAAGGTATAACTGTTTAATTCATAAACCATCTTATGATAAGTAAGGTAGCTGTTAAACTCCCTTTTCAATATCTCCTCATCTTTCAGTTCAATTACTACTCTTTCCATATCTTTTTCTGTATCCACCTGTATCAGACCGCATCCCGCTGTCGCCAAAATCATTAGGGCAGCCAGTAAAACCACAATAATCTTTTTACCCATTTTCAAATTATCCTCTCCTCGTTTGTCATACCACTTATTATATCGGATGAGCGCCATTTTTTAAACGCTGAATTTTATTTAGCAAATTTCCGATCATGGCTATATTCTTCCGGCCATCCTTCATGCTCTTCAGCATCAGGGTCATCTGAATTTCGCCAGGATTAAATTTTAACTTATCAGTCTTAATTATTTCTTTAATCTCCATAGGAGACAAGTAGTGGTCCTCATCGAAAACAACCTTTATGTTATCGCTTATCTCTTTAATGGAAATGATGCCCAAAGCGGATGCGGTGTTCTTGACAAGAGCAATATTCATGAGATTCATGACACTATAGGGGATGTCACCGTATCTATCAATGACCTCTTCTTGTATCTCATCCATATCCCGGATAGAATCTATGCCGGCGATCTTTTTGTATAATTCGTACTTTTGCTTTTCGCTTTTAATGTAAGATCCGGGGATGTAAGCATCTGCCTTCAGCTCTACGGCAGTCTGCACCTTTACCTCTCTTGTCTCCCCTTTAAGCTGACTAACAGCGTCTTCGAGCAACCTACAATACATATCATAACCTACAGAGAGCAAATGCCCGGACTGTTGAGGCCCCAAAATGTTACCTGCGCCACGAATTTCCAAGTCCCGCATCGCAATTTTAAAGCCCGATCCAAAATCAGTGAAGTCTTTGATGGCCTTTAATCTTTTCTCAGCGACTTCGTTTAAGGTCTTGTCCTTCTTATAGGTAATGTACGCAAATGACAGTCTGTCGCTTCTTCCAACACGGCCTCTTAACTGATAAAGCTGAGATAAGCCCATTTGATCGGCATTTTCGATTATCATCGTATTGGCTCTTCCTATGTCCAGCCCGGATTCAATGATGGTGGTGCATACGAGCACGTCAAACTCGTGGTCTATAAAGTCCATCATGACGTTTTCCAGCTTGGTTTCTCCCATCTGTCCATGAGCCACTTCTACTCTTGCCTTTGGAACCATCTCAGAAATCTTTGATCCTATCCCCTCTATCCCTTTAACTCGATTGTACACGTAGTAAACTTGACCGCCTCGGGCGATCTCTCTTTCCACCGCATCCTTGATAATAACCTCGTTGTATTCCATTACGTAGGTTTGCACCGGCGTTCTGTTGTGGGGCGGCTCATCGATGATGCTCATATCCCTAGCCCCTATCAAAGACATATGCAGGGTTCTCGGTATAGGGGTTGCAGTCAGCGTCATTACATCTATATTGCTCTTGAGGGCCTTTATCTTTTCCTTGTGCTTCACTCCGAATCTTTGCTCTTCGTCGATGACCAAAAGCCCCAAGTCATCAACAACCACATCTTTAGAAAGCAGCCTGTGGGTTCCTATGACTATATCCACCCTTTTTTTCCTTATATCTTTGATGATTTGTTCCTGCTGGGTTTTGGTCCTGAACCTGGACAACATCTCAATTCTTATCGGGTAGTCCGAAAATCGCTGTACGAAGTTGTTAAAATGCTGCTGCGCCAATACCGTCGTGGGCACCAGCACCGCTACTTGCTTACTGTCCATCACTGCCTTAAATGCCGCCCTTATAGCTACTTCGGTCTTACCATACCCTACATCGCCGCAAATCAACCTGTCCATGGGTGTATCTGATTCCATGTCCCTTTTGACATCGGATATAGCTTTAAGCTGATCTTCTGTCTCCTCATAGGGAAATTTCTCTTCAAACTCCTTGATCCACTCATTGTCTCCGGGGTATCTATGCCCTTTAACGCTCATTCTTGTAGCATAGATTTCCATCAGTTCTCTGGCCAGTTCCTCAACGGACTTCTTGGCATTGCCCTTTACTTTTTTCCACTCCTGGCTATCCAGGCGGTTAAGCTTAGGCTCCTTGTCTCCAAAGCTCATATACACCTGTATTGCCTCCATCTGGTCTACGGGTATATAGAGCTTGTCGCCTTTTGCATATTTCAGATGTAAAAAATCCTTTTTAATCCCCTCAATGGGAATCTGTTCGATGCCCATGTAAACACCTATTCCGTGGGTGTCGTGAACAATGTAATCTCCTAGCTTAAGCTGAGTAAAGGTTTCAATTTTTTTGCCCTTTTTCCTCTTCGCCTTTTTCTTCCTGGTCTCTTTTTTGAAAATCTCGCTGTATGTAAGCCATACTGATTTATCATTATAAAGTTCAAACCCCGTCTTAATTGAAGAGCGGAGCATATTGACGCTGCCATGATCAGGCTCAAAATCCTTTTGGCTTGTACTAAAGCCTATCTGATATCCATTTAGCATCTCCTTAAGAGCATCAAGTTGATCTTTTGTTTCGTAGGTAACATACACGTGATAATCCTTCGCGAACCAATCAGTTATTTGATCTGCCAAAGCTCCTATCTTACCGTAAAAAGAGTATATCTCCCTGGAAGATGCATCGATTTCGACATCTACGGGAAATCTTCCGAAGCTCTTGTGCAGCTTTTGAAATTCGATGCTCTTGAAACCCTCCAATATTTTCATGACCTCATCCGGCTTGTGCAGCACCTCGATACTCTTAGGTATTGCCTCCCCTTTTCCCAATAGGTTTGAAAATTCTTCTTCAGTCCGGCTTCTTATTTCGTCGATGATTTCCGCAAAGGAACCGGCATCGTCTAGGTAAATCCTGTCTTCTTTGTGGAACCAACCGGTAAGATCGGTCAGCACTTCCTCATGCCACGGAATTATGGACTGGATATTTTTATACGTTCCTGTCTTTATCTTCTCCATGAGCTCGCGGAAATTCGCCTTGCTCTCTTTGTCGTGAAGCGCCTTTTTCAAATATTCTTCCATGAACTCGACGCAATCTTTAGCCAGCTTGTCCTTTATTTCCTTAGGAAAAAAGATCTCCCCGGCGGGAGTTATCCTCATTCCTTCGACTTTTTCCACCGATTTTTGGTCCTGCACGTCAAATATCCGAATGGAATCTATTTCATCGTCAAAAAACTCCACTCTGAAAGGCCTTGGATTTACAGGATCGAAGATATCCACGATACCGCCTCTGGCCGCAAATTCACCGCTTTTTTCTACCTGCTCGACTCTTTCATAACCTAAGGCTTCAAGTGTTTCCAGGAAGCTTTCCACCTCTATCCTTTCTTCCACCTTAAATGAAATCCTCGATTTTTTAAAAGCTTCCTTTGTCATCATTTTTTTCATCAGAGATTCCGGGGTTGTGACTATCAGCTTCCCTCTCTTATGGGCCATCTCATTTAAAACAACCAGTCTTTCATCGCTTATCTCACTGCTTCGATTTTCAAGAAACAAGAAATGATACGGTTCCGGCGGCAAATAAAAAGCTTTATCCTTAGAGATACTGTTGATAAACTCCGTATATTGCCTTGCCTTCATTTCATTTGGGCATATAAACAGATGATTTCTCTTATCGTGAGATAAAGCCGCCATGATAAGAGATTTTACGGAGTCTTCGCAGTTGTATACCCCTATTCTTTTTATGCCTTCTTTGTAATGTTTATGGAGAGTTTTTATAGTCGTTGTGTTTTTTACGGTGTTTAAAATTTGATCCTTCAAAATTATCCCTCCACGACGCATCGGCCCGGACCTAAATCCGGGCGGTATAGTCATTATTATATTTATCTGTTATAGAGGTTCATCGCCGCATGGACATCCTTCTCCACATAGGATTCCACAGCTTTCGCAGCCTCTACAACGGCTTTTTTCATAAGTTCCTTTTCTTCACCTGAGAACCTCCCTAGAACATAGGCAGCCAAATCCCCAAATTCAGGTTTCCCAATACCGATTCTGAGTCGGGGAATGTCGTCACTTTGCACATGATTTATTATTGAGCGCATCCCATTGTGTGTCCCTGCGCTTCCTTTTGGCCTAAGCCTTATCTTGCCGGGTTCCAAATCTATGTCGTCGTAGGCCACAAGCAGATCCTCCGTGTCCAGACCATAATAGTCCATGATTTCCTTGACGCACTCTCCGCTTAGGTTCATATAGGTCTGCGGCTTGACTAACAGCACTTTTTCTCCTGCATGCCTAAACTCTCCCATCAACGCCCTATGCTTTGATTTAAAGGACACCTTGTGCTTGTCCCCCAGGTAATCTATAAGCTCAAAGCCTATATTGTGCCTGGTTAGGTCATATTTTCTTTCCGGGTTTCCCAGCCCTATTATCACTTTCATATCTTCACCAACTTCAAACAGAAATTAAGAGACAAGAAGCCTTGTCTCTTAAGTATTTAGTCAAACAATGAGCTTAGAGATTCTCCATTGTGAACTCTTTCAATTGCATTTGCGAAAATCGGTCCTGCCGACAAAATCTTGTATTTGTCCAAACATTTTTCCTTTGGGATGTCGATAGTGTTAAGAGCAACGAGTTCCTTAATGGCAGACTGCTCTATCCTTTCCACCGCAGGGCCTGACAATACAGCATGGGTACATGCCGCATAAACATTTTTCGCCCCCATTTTAGCCAATGCGTTGGCTCCGTTGCAGATTGTTCCCGCAGTATCTATCATGTCATCAGCCAGTATGCAATTTTTATCCTTTATATCGCCAATTATATTCATAACCTCTGATACGTTGGCTTTCGGCCTTCTTTTATCGATAATGGCCAGTGGTGCTTCTAAAAGCTCAGCGAGTTTTCTAGATCTAGGCACGCTGCCAGCATCTGGGGATACCACAACCATGTCTTCCATGTTCAAGGACCTATAATACTCAGCGATTATGGGCAGCCCTAGCATGTGATCCACAGGCATATCGAAAAATCCTTGAATCTGGGTTGCATGAAGATCCATTGTTATTACCCTGTCAGCACCCGCAACCGTTATAAGATCAGCAACAAGTTTGGCCGTTATGGGGTCCCTGGACTTTGCTTTTCTGTCCTGCCTTCCATACCCGTAATAAGGGATGACTGCATTGATTCTTCCTGCTGAAGCTCTCTTCATTGCGTCTATGATGATCAAAAGCTCCATCAAGTTTCTGTTTACCGGATAAGACGTGGACTGAATTACAAATACGTCCGATCCCCTGACAGTTTCGTTGACATTTACCGAGATTTCACCATCGCTGAAGGCTCCAACTGTAGAGTCTGTCAAAGGTATGCCAAGTATATCAGCAATCTCCTTTGCCAGTTGAATGTTGGAATTCCCAGCGATGATCTTCATTTCTTGAAACTTACCATCCATTTATTCTTTCTCCTCCTAAATTATATCTATGTGGCTATTTATTTAATAAATAGCCTTCTTTATTTACCTGCCTGCAACGCGCTATGGCCAAGCTATCTTCGGGAACGGTATCCGTTATTGTGGAGCCTGCCGCTATGTATGAGCCCCGCTTAACTGTAACGGGAGCTATAAGGTTAGTATTACAGCCTATGAAAGCATCGTCCTCCACTACCGTAAGATGCTTTTTCTTTCCGTCATAGTTTACAAACACGACGCCACAGCCCAGATTTACATTTTCCCCTACGATACCGTCTCCGACGTAAGTCAAGTGGGACGCCTTTGATCCATCTCCGAATTTCACGTTTTTAAATTCAACAAAATCCCCAATCTTGGCGTTTTTTCCGATTTCACATCCCGGCCTGACATATGCATAAGGCCCTATCTTGGTGTGGTCTCCAACTTTGCTTTCAGCCAACGTAGAGCTTTGTATTCTGACGCCGTCTCCTATGATGCAATCGAGAATTTTGGTATTTTCCAATATCTCACACCCCGAGCCTATACGAGTAGCACCTTCTATTATGCACCCGGGATAAACCACTGTGTCGCTGCCTATTATAACTTCTTCATGTATATATGTGCTTTCAGGATCTATAAACGTAACGCCGTTGTCCATATGCTTTTCATTTATGATCCTTCTCATTATTTTTTCAACCTGCGCGAGCTCTACCCTGGAGTTAACAGCCTTTATGTCTTCTTCATCCGTCGTCCATGTGCCGGTTTTCAAGCCAGCATCGTTCATGATCTCGATGACATCCGTTAGATAGTACTCTCCTTGGGCGTTGTCGTTGTCAAGTTTTTCCAAGGCCATGATAAGGTCATCGCTTTTAAAGCAGTACATGCCGGAGTTTATCTCATTTACCTGCAGCTCTTCTGATGTTGCGTCCTTTTGCTCAACAATTTTTTTCAAGTTTCCTGTTCCATCTTTTATGATCCTGCCGTATCCCTGGGGGTTATCCATCGCCGCGGCAAGAACTGTGGCGCTTCTCTTCCCTTCTTCGTGGCTTTTGATTAGCTCAGACAAGGTCACACCGCTTATTAGAGGGGCGTCTCCTACCAGTACCAATACGTTCGTATCGTCATTTGGAAGATTGTCCGCTGCGATCATCACAGCATGTCCCGTCCCCAGCTGTTTGTCTTGGCTGATATATTTTATTTGTTCTCCAAGAGCCTCTTTAATAAGCTCTTTTTTGTGGCCTACGATTGCGTATATTTGATCTGCCCGTGCTTTCCGGCAGCTATCTATAACATGCTGAATCATATATTTGCCCGCAACCTTGTGAAGCACCTTTGGAATTTCAGATTTCATCCTAGTGCCTTTTCCTGCGGCTAAAATCAATGCTATTGTATTTCCCATTGCACGCACCTCCATAAAAGTTCATAGTACTCGCATTATTATTATATTCTTTAATTTGGTTTTTGTATACATCAAATTACCCTGAAAAACAGGTAAATAAAAAAAGGGATTGCTCAATCCCTTTATTCTATGATTATTCTAAAATTTCACTCTCTTCATCAATGTCATCTTGTTCTTCTAAAACTGCTGTGTATTTTTCAAGAACCGAATCCTGGATTTGAGTTCTGGTATCCATGTTGATTGGATGAGCTATGTCCTTGAATTCTCCGTCCGGAGTCTTTCTGCTTGGCATTGCAATGAACAAACCGTTCTGTCCCTCGATGATTTTAATATCGTGAACGACAAACTGATCGTCAAAGGTCACTGATACAATCGCTTTCATCTTGCCTTCCTTTGAGATCTTTCTAACTCTTACATCTGTGATTTGCATCTTTTTAGCCTCCCCCTTAGTTATAAGACATTGATAGACATTGATACTGTTGTATTATCTATTATATAGGAAATTTCCTTTTTTTTTTAGTACTTTTTTAAAAAAAATTAGTTTTTTTTAATTTTCATCCTTCTTTACCTATGTTTATTTCTTTATTCTGTCAAATGGATAAATATTTACCTCTCCATCCATTGGGTCGAGTCTTTCTATCATCAACAATGGGTGAAATTTCTCCACCAATTTCTTCTCGGGATCTTTCATGGCAAGCAACACCGATATTCCTTTTACCTCTGCTTCAAATTCCATCATCATGTTGACGATTCCCATCGCCGTCCCTCCCCCCTTCATGAAGTCATCGACTACTACGACTTTGGCTCCCTTTTTCATGGCCCTCTTTGAAAGAGACATAGTGCTTATTTTCGAACTGCTTCCCGATACGTAATTTATGGTAACCGTGGTTCCCTCAGTGACCTTGCTTTGCCTTCTTACTATGACAAGTGGAAGGTTCAAGTATTTAGCAGTCATCAAAGCCACCGGTATGCCCTTGGTCTCCATTGTAACGACGTAATCAATCTTTTCGTGAAGATATCTGCTTGCGATTATCCTTCCCAGCTTGTCTACTATATCCGGCATGTAAATAATATCCGTATAGTACAAGAATCCTCCTGGAATTATCCGCTCTTTGTCCATGAGCTTTCTGCAAACTTCTTCAAGAAACATTTCAGTGTCTTCTATCGACATGACAGGCACATACTTTACTCCGCCGGCGGCACCCGCGACGGTTTCAATTTTCCCCATTTCCAGATTTTCTATTATTTTCTTCACTACAAGGACATCTTCACTGATGCTCGATTTTGCTGCAGAAAATTTCTCGCTGAAGAAATTATAAGTTATAACCTTATTAGGATTGTCTGCCAATATCTTGATGATAGCTCCAATCCTTTCGTTTCGTTTATATTTTTCCAATTTTGCACCTCTTATATATCGATTTGTCGCATTAATAAAACACGAATATTAACACTTACATTTTTAATTTTATTCATATTTACCCTAAAATTCAACGTATATTTAACATTTTTCAAATATTGATTTATTTTCATACTCAAAGATTAAAATCACCACCTATGTGTTATAATATTTTCAGATGTAAAATACAATCAAACATCCACTATTAGAAAACAAGCGAGGTAAATTAATTTGAAGCGAGAACTCGAAAAAATCCTTTCAATACATTTAGACAGAGTCCATTTTGTAGGCATAGGAGGCTCTAGCATGAGCGGCCTTGCGTCCATACTCATAGAAAACGGCATAAATGCGACCGGCTCGGACATGCAAAGCTCATCTTATACTGACAAGCTCTTATCCTCAGGCGCAAAGGTCTCCATTGGTCATAGCGCTGAAAACATAGATGACGACTGCAGCCTGATTGTCTACACAGCAGCCATCGACAGCGAGAATCCAGAACTAAAAAAAGCGCAAGAACTGGGAATCCCCATGCTTGAAAGAAGCGAATTTTTGGGGATAATGACTGAAGCCTTCGGCAAGACCATCGCAGTTGCGGGAACCCACGGAAAAACGACCACATCTTCTCTCATCGCATCAATATTCTATTTGTCTGGACTCGACCCTACAGTCAGCGTAGGTGGAGTTGTTCCAGCACTACAGGGCAACTACAGAGTGGGAAAAAGCGATTATTTCGTAACAGAAGCCTGTGAATATGTGGACAGTTTTCTGAGATCGAGACACAAAATCGGCATAATATTAAACATCGAGCTAGATCATGTGGACTACTTCAAAAACTTAGACCAGGTGAAAGATTCCTTTAAAAAATTCGCGAGTATTATCCCTAAGGATGGATATCTAATCGCAAACGGAGACAGCAAAGACATCCTCGATATTTGCCACGCCCTAGAGTGCACAGTCGTTACAACCGGTCTAAATGAAAACAACGAATACCAAGCGACAAACATTTCCTATGACGCCAACGGCAAGCCATCTTTTGACGTATATAAAAAAGGAGTTCTTTTACACAGATTCACCCTTTCTATTCCCGGCGAGCATAACGTTATGAACTCACTTGCGGCGATTGCCTGCGCAGATATCTGCGGCATTCCTGCAAAGATGCTTTCGGAGAGCCTAAAAACCTTCACTGGCGCTGGAAGGCGATTTGAGTTTAGAGGTCGAATAAACGACATCACCGTAGTAGAGGATTACGCCCACCATCCTACGGAACTGAAGGTTACTATAGACGCATGCAGGAATTACGACGCTGACCGCTTGATAGTAGTATTCCAACCCCATACCTTTTCAAGAACCCACCACTTCTTTGACGAGCTTACCGGTGCACTTAAAGACGCGGACTATGTAATAGTCAGCGACATCTATGCAGCAAGAGAAAAAAACAAATGGGGCATAAAAAACGGTGAACTTGCAGATGCCTTGAATAAAGACCATCAAACTTCAGCGATCCATATCAGTGATTTTGATGAAATTTCAAATCATGTAACCTCAATGGCTAAACCTGGAGATTTCATCCTGGTAGCAGGAGCCGGAACGATAAACAAGGTAGCCTATGACATAGCGGAAAAGCTAACTAAGAGATTCTCGGAAAACCCATAAAAATAAAACACCTCGAGGTGTTTTATTTTTTTATGAGACTTTTTAATTTGTCGTTTCTGTCTATGAATAAGAGCAAAGGATATCCGATGCCGTATACCGCGATTGTCTGGCCTAATCCCACCCATAGCACTGAAGGCAAGTAAGGTATTCCAAAAGCCTTATAAAGCACATAGGGGATTACCAATGCGTTTAATATAACAGATGGCAAAGGCACCAATTTTTTGTTTTTGATCTTTGATGCCATCCAAGCGGCTATTAGGGTAGTGAGGCTTCCCAATACCACATCAAGCATTCCTAATGGGCTTCCAAAGAAGTTTGCCAAAAGGCATCCGGCAAACAACCCGGGAATGGCAGCAGTAGTAAAGTATGGCAACACTGTAAGAGCTTCAGAAAACCTTACCTGCATCCCTCCATAACTTAAAAAGGGAAGCATCAAAGTCAACGTAGCGTAAAGCGCGGCGATGATGCTCGCTTTCATCAAGAAATTCGTTTTGTTATTCATTTTTTCCTCCGTAGTTTTTTTTATTGACAGGATATTGCGAACTGTCACGATTTACTATTATACGACAGTTCTAGATGTTTCTCAATCTATTTTTCATCATTTCCTTATTAATCACCCAAGTGTCTAATCTGCTCGTCTATGATATAATGTAATAAATTCAATTAAACGCTTTCAGGAGAGTGGTGGATCATGGAATACGGTTTGGTTTTAAGCGGCGGTGGAGCCAAGGGGTCTTTTGAGATCGGTGTTTGGAAAGCCCTTAGAGAAATGGACATTAAAATCAGCGCTGTTGCCGGAACCTCAGTCGGCGCATTAAACGGAGCGATCATAGCACAAAACGACTTTGATTTTGCACTCGAATTTTGGTCAAACTTATCTATGGACCAGGTCTTTGCCTTCAATCAAAAGATTACCGACAAATACATATCCGAATGGTCTCGCCAGGATTGGAACACCTTTGCTACTTCCTTCAAAGATTATGTTTTTGATGGAGGCCTTGACGTCACGCCGCTGAAAAACAATCTAAAAAAACACATCGATGAAGACCGTATTCGCAACTCACCGATAAAGCTAGGTCTCGTCACTGTTTCCCTTAGCGATTTAAAACCCCTTGAGCTTATGATAGATGACATACCAAAGGGCAAACTCATAGATTATCTTTTGGCCAGTGCCGCCTTTCCCGCTTTCAAAAAACACGAAATAGACGGAAAGACTTACATAGATGGAGCAGTTTACGACAATTTCCCCATAGACCTTCTTGCCGACAGGGGATACAAAAACCTTATAGCCGTCGAATTGCCTTCTCCGCCAGGGTTTAAACTGCGAAAGAAAAGAGATGATTTGAACATCATCAACATTACAAATTCCGAGTATCTGGGTTTGATTTTAGAATTTGATCCTGAACTTATGAAAAAAAACATCCAGATGGGTTATCTGGACACTCTAAAGAAATTTAAAGTTGTAAAAGGCAAAAACTACTATATCGACGTCACAAGAGACAACGAAAGTTTTTTGCGCTTCCAACAAAGACTTGGCTTTCCCATACCAGGAGACGACGGGATGAAGCTGCCTCTGCTTTTAGGCCGGGAGCAGCTTTTGGGAAAGGAGGAAGCTTACGATGAAATCAAAAAGCTTCTTGGATATACTTCCTTCAGAAACCAGGACCCCTGCCTTAGCATGCTGGAGATAACAGCTAAAAACCTCGACATCCCAAGGCTTAAGAAGTATACAACTGATGAACTTACAAAAGAAATTTTCAAAGCCGTGAACGCCTTGATAGATGAAAATCTGTCTCTAATAAAAAATCACCGTAATATCTTGAATGTTTTCAAAGAGAGCGATGAGGATATAAGCCCTATGGACAGTCTTCGTTTTTTAACCTACTACATGTATTTCTTGAGCCTTAACGTAAACTCTAAGTTCCCTTTGGGCAAGCTCATAAACCGCTTTACCCCAGAAGTAAGTCTATCTATCCTCACTCTTCTTTACTTGACAAACAGATAGCATGAAAATGAAAAAGAAGCGCCTGCATCGAATTAAATTCCGGCAGGCGCTCGCTTATGTTGTCTACTTTGCTTTTCCGCAGCATTTTTTGTATTTTTTCCCGCTGCCACAAGGACATGGCTCATTTCTGCCCACCTTGTTCTCATTTACCACAGTCTTTGACCTATTATAATCCCTTTGGATACCAGCTCTTTCCTCCGCAGACAATACGCCTTCCCACTGGGGAAGCTCATACAGCCAGGGTGCAGGTACAGCCAACATGTTCCAATATAGCTTTTTAAAGTCAATGACAAGCGAAACTTCGTCTTCTTCAGTGAAATCTTCCAGGGAATTCGAACTCTCAATGCTATCGTTTATTCCGTCTAAAAATCCCATGAAATACGGAAGGCTCACTTCGTATTCATTTGCCAGCTCTTTGATTGCTCCTTTTATTTCCTTTTGATTAGCGCCGAGGATTTTCTCGTAAATAGTCTGTTCCTGCTCACAAAAATCATTCCAAAACTCCTGCTGCGCTTCCTCCGATTTGCTGGATTCTTCAATAATGCTCTGCCATTTTTCGTATAAGGCCATCTCATTACCTCCTAGTTTACTAAAAGGAATTATACATTAATTTCTAGGCCATTACAATAAAATCACGTCAAAATCTTTTTCTTTTTCCACTGGTTCGATTTCCCGAGCTCTTATATTCTCCACTTTCGCAAAACGATTAGGTCCTTCATAGAGCTTTTCTATAAACTCATCTATGGCTTCATCCTCGCCCTGAGCATTTATTTCCACGGTAGAATCGTAATTGTTTTTGACGTCTCCTGTCAAACCGTACCTAATAGCAAGCTCCTTTGTAAACCATCTGAACCCAACCCCTTGCACTCTTCCCTCAACTATAAGCCTGACTCTTTTCATCCATTTTCACCTCAAGGCTTATTATACCCAATTTTATAAGCTTTATTAATCTGTTTATTCATTATTTGTCTGGGTATAATAAAAATTGTGATAAGAAAAGATAAAAGGAGTGTATACTATGTCAAATTTAACTGCAACCGTCCAAAGCGGCGACTGGAAAAGCGAAAAACACGTTCCTGTAATCAAAGCACCTGAAAGCGTAAAGAAGGACGAGTCTTTTATCGTGACTGCTGTCGTTGGCGAAGAAATCGCTCATCCAAATACATTTGAACATTACATCAAATGGATAAAGGTATTTTTCAAGCCTGAGAGCGGAAAATTCCCAGTAGAAGTAGCTTCAGTCGACTTTGACGCTCACGGTGAATCCGGTATTCTTACCGACTTTTGTGCCAATGTGAGCATCAAGATACAAGAATCGGGAGAGCTCATGGCTATGAGCTACTGCAATATCCACGGCCTATGGGAAAATAGCGTACCTGTCAAATGTGAATAAAAAATCGGGGCCTTCGCTTGGCCCCGATTTTTCATTTTACTCTTTCCGGGTATTTTGGGAGCCTCAAAATCATTACAAGTCCAATCCCGAACAAGACTACGAGGCTGAGCACAGCCTTTCTTATATCCCCCGTTGCCAGCGTTATCGTTCCCACAAGAATAGGACCCATTATTGCTGCAAACTTTCCCAGTATGTTGTAGAACCCAAAAAATTCATTCGAATTCTTCTTTGGAACTATTTTTGCAAAATAAGACCTGCTAAGGGCCTGTATCCCTCCTTGTGCAGATGCTATCATGAATCCCAAAAATGCAAAATCCCATATTGTTTCCATTCTGTAAGCCAAGATGCACACAATAAAGTATGTCAAGATTCCAAATATTATCATATTTCTAGCACTAAATCTCACAGCCAGCATACCGTAAAGAATAGCACAGGGGAATGCTACAATTTGTGTCATTAATAGGGCTATCATAAGTCCAGTGGTATCAAGTCCTATCTGCTCCCCGAAAACGGCGGCATTTCTTATGATTGTATCTACTCCATCGATATAGAAAAAATACGCACCGAGGAAAATCGCTATCGTCCTGTATTTTCTGATGTTTTTTATGGTATTTAAGATTCTCAAAAAACTGTTCTTTAATGGCCTTGGTTCGGGTTCTATAAAGTGGACCTGCCTGACATTTTTTATCATAGGCAATGTGAAAAGCCCCCACCACAAGCTAGTTATGGCAAAGGATATCTTCGTCATCAATAAAACGTCAAGGCCCGAAAAGTTTATCAGGAATATGCATAGTACGAAAGGAACTACACTGCTGATATACCCAAATGCAAAACCGTTCGACGATACCTTGTCCATGTTTTCATCCTCTGAAACATCCACTAAAAAGGCATCGTAAAAGATATTCGACCCTGCAAAGCCTACTACTGTCACCACGTAAAAAATCATCAGAAACTGCCAGTTCGATTCCGGTACCACCGCCAAAAATCCTGTAAAAGCAATTCCAAGCAATGAAAAAAACGCAAAAAACCGCTTTTTAAAATTCTTATAATCCGCTATCGTACCCAGAATCGGACTTAGCACTACGATTAAAAATGTTGCAAATGCATTCCCATAATTCCACCAAGCTGTAGCAGATGCTCCGCTTGCACCCGCCTGCGAAGCCATCCCGGTAAAATAAATGGGAAATATTGCAGTTGTGATAATTATGGAGTAGGCGGAGTTTCCGCAGTCGTAAAGTATCCAGCTGATTTCTTCCTTAGTCAGTTTCATGTCCTCACCTCTAGAATTTTATATCTATATTTTATCAATAATACCTTCTTTGTAAAATTAATTTTATGTTATCATTAAGAAAAGGAGGTGCGGATCATGTCTGATGCCATAAACCACTATTTATGTGGAAAAGAAATTTTAGACAAGCTTTTGGAAAAAAACACTGTTTTTGCCGTAAACCGGGATGTTTTCAACTTGGGAACCCAGGGACCAGATATATTCTTTTACTACAACGTCCTGGCAAAGCCTGAGGAGAGAATAAACTATGGCTCTCTAATCCATCAAAACAAGGTAGACGACTTTTTTTACTCTTCCATTACAAAGATTTCTTCTATGAGTGACGGAAGAGATAAATCGATACTCAAATCATACCTTTTGGGTTTGATTGCCCACCATGCTCTTGACGTTGCCACTCATCCATTTATTTTCTACAGAAGCGGCAAGCACTTAATATCGCGCCCAGAAACTAAGGCTTTGAAATACAATCACAAGAAATACGAGGTCTTCCTCGATATCGCTTTTTACAACAATCGCTACTCTAAAAAAGCCTGTAGATTTCCAATTGGAAATTTATTTAAAGTATCTTCTGGCGAAAAAAATATTATAGGACTTTTTTACAAGGATATGTTCCAGGAAGTCTTTAATATTAAGATAAGGGATAATTCCGTTGCATCCAGTATCCACAGAACAGAGCTCCTAACCAGCATTTTGAATGATCCTACCGGAATTAAAAAGCTGTCATTTGGTTTTTTCGAAATACTCTTCGGAAGCTATGGTAAATTTTCAAATGCCTTTTACCCGGTAAGTTCCCCTGACGACATAAAAATATTAAATCTTAATAATGAGATATGGCATCACCCCAGTGACAAAACCCTTTCTTTCCGTTATTCGTACAACCAACTCTTCGATGCTGCCGTCAAAGATGGGGTCCGCAAATTTTTGTTCGTGATTCCTCTATTGACAAACCCTGCTCCTCCTAAATTGGACTCGGTTAAGTCTTATTTTAAAAACGCTAGCTACGAAACAGGCCTCGACTGTAATGGAGACAACTCAATTCGATATTTTGATCCTGTAATATAATTAAGGCGGCACTTCGTAGAAGTGCCGCCTTAAAATCTTTTACTTGACTTTCATATAGTTAATCAACCCGCCATTTTTAAGGATTTCAATCTGTCTGTCTGTTACATCGACCTTAACCGGGATTTCGATGCCTTTAGCTGCATCTTTCAAGGTAAGCTCTTTTCTTTCTACTCCTTTGATGACATTTTCGATTGTTATATTATCCATCAACTCTATTTTATCGTAATCTTCTTCATTTACAAATATCATCGGCAATATACCATTGTTTATTAGGTTATTTTTATGTATCCTCGCAAAAGATTTTGCCGCAACGCCTTTTATCCCTAAGTACAGAGGCGCCAAAGCAGCGTGCTCTCTACTTGAGCCCTGTCCGTAATTGTGTCCAGCGACGATCAGCCCTCCCTGGTTGTCTTTAGCTCTCTGTGGGAAGTCTGGGTCACAGGGAGTCAAACAGTAATCTGAAAGGTAGGGAATGTTTGATCTATAGGGCAGAAGCTTAGCATTTGAAGGCATTATATGGTCAGTGGTTATATTGTCTTCCACCTTGATAAGGACGTTTTTTTCAATTTTATCCTTAAGAACTGATGTTTTAGGGAAAGGTTTGATGTTCGGTCCCTTGACTACTTCCACCTTTTCACACTCCATGGCAGGAGCAACGATCAAATTATCATTGATTTTAAACTCCGCCGGAACTTCGATATCCAGAGCTTTCGCAGTTATGCTGGAAACAGGATCGGTTATCTTTCCCGTTATAGCAGAAACTGCAGCGGTCTCTGGGCTTACGATGTAAACATCAGCATCTATGGTACCACTTCTGCCTTTGAAGTTTCTGTTGAAGGTTCTCAAGGAAACCCCTCTGGTGTTTGGCGATTGTCCCATGCCTATGCACGGTCCGCAGCCACATTCCAGGATTCTAGCTCCTGAGTCTATAAGCTTTGCCAAGCCTCCATTTTCAGCAAGCATGTTAAGCACCTGCTTGGATCCTGGTGAAATCACCAATGAAACATTTTCTGCAACTGTTTTTCCCTCAAGGATGTTTGCTACCTTCATTAAATCAAGATAAGATGAATTGGTACAGCTCCCGATGGCGATTTGATCAACTTTTGTCCCTTCCAGTTCCTTAATTACTTTAACATTGTCAGGACTGTGAGGGCAAGCTGCCATAGCACCAAGCTTATCCAGATCTATCACTATTTCCATATCGTATTTCGCCTCTGCATCAGCTGATATTGCTTTGAAGTCTTCTTCCCTTCCCTGGCTCTTTAAGAATTCAAGTGTTATTTCATCAGAGGGGAATACAGATGTTGTTGCTCCAAGTTCAGCTCCCATATTTGTTATGGTCGCCCTTTCCGGCACAGTAAGGTTTTTTACCCCTTCACCCACATATTCAAATACCCTGTTGATTCCACCTTTTACAGTGCATCTCTTTAGCACTTCCAAAATTATATCCTTTGATGCAACTCCAGGTTTTAGTTTTCCTCTCAGGTCAACCTTTACTATTTCAGGCATGGTTATGTAATACTCTCCCCCAGCCATGGCTACGGCAACATCAAGTCCTCCGGCTCCTATGGCAAGCATACCAAGGCCTCCCCCTGTCGGAGTATGGCTATCCGAACCTAGAAGCGTTTGTCCCGGCACACCGAATCTTTCTATATTAACCTGGTGACAAATTCCATTACCTGGCTTTGAGTAGTATACTCCATGTTTCTTTGCGACTGTTTGAATATAGATATGATCGTCCATATTCTCAGGGCCCGTCTGAAGCATGTTATGATCGATATAGGCTACAGACCTCTTCGTCTTTACCCTTGGCACTTCCATCGCCTCAAATTGCAGGTATGCCATTGTGCCTGTAGAATCCTGGGTAAGCGTCTGATCTATTCTGATCCCTATTTCGTCTCCTCTTGTCATCTCTCCCACAACCAAATGATTTTTGATGATTTTTTCAGTAATTGTATAAGCCATTAACCACATCTCCTATCTAAATTTAGTTTCATTTCAACAACTTTCTATTTATGCCTACCCAAAAATGCAGCAAGCTCCTCGTCTGATATGGAAGTTGTTCTTCCTCTTTCATATTGCTCATCCACCCAGGTTTTTATTTTCAGTACCAATGGGTCTTTTTTGCCCACCTTGTCATCTTCGACAAACGAACAATAGTTATTTATCCATGCCGCTATCCCGGCAAGACCGGAAGCCTGATTCACCTTGATGACCACTGGCCTATTCAATATCTTCTTGGTGTCAAAGGAATTGTATATGGCCTCGTACTTCATTATTCCATCAGCATGGACTCCCGCCTTAGTCATATTAAAGTCGTCACCGACAAAAGGTCTTTTTACATCGATAAAGTAGTTGAACTCATTTTCAAAAAAGTCCCTAAGCTCATTTATCATGGTCAGGTTGATCTTCTTGTCATCTTTCAATTGACAGTACTCTACGAGCATCCCTTCAAGGGGACAATTTCCCGTTCTTTCACCTATACCGAATATTGTGGTGTTAACGGCTGCCGCTCCGTAAAGCCATGCGGTGGTGGCATTTGTGACTACGTTGTGATAATCGTTGTGCCCATGCCATTCCAGAGCTTCAGAAGGCACGCCTCCTTGATTTTTGATTTCCTGTATCATTTCCGGTATGCTTCTCGGCAAATCCACTCCTTGATATGGCACTCCCAGACCTAGTGTATCGCATAACCTTATTTTTATTTGGACTCCTGCTTCTTTACCAAGCTCCTGTATGTTTTTAATCAGAGGCAATACGAAGCCGTAGAAATCCGCCCTTGTTATATCTTCCAAGTGGCACCTTGGCAAGATGCCCTGCTCCAACGCTTGTTTAATTATGCCTAAATACTTTTCCATGCAACTTGACCTATTTAACTTCAGTTTTTTGAAGATATGATAATCAGAACAAGACATCAATAGTCCGGTTTCTTTGATTCCCATGCTTTTTACCAATTCAAAGTCATTTGCATTTGCTCTTATCCATGAAGTGATTTTTGGAAAATCATATCCTTTCTCCATGCATTTGTAGACAGCTTGCCGATCTTTTTCCGAATAAAGAAAAAACTCCGAAGTACGGATCAATCCTGTACCGTTGTCTATCTGATGAAGATAATCAAAAAGCCTTGAGATCTGTTCTACTGTAAATGCAGACATCGACTGCTGACCGTCCCGAAAAGTAGTGTCAGTTATCCATATCTCTTCAGGTATATCCATATCTATGGTTTTGCCATTAAATTTTATTTTCGGAATCTCTGTATAAGGAAAATAATTTTCATACAGGTTAGGTTCGTCAACGTCAACTGCGTTGAATTCGTAAATCTTTTTTTCAATCATTTGAATTCCTCTCTTTCAAAACCGCTATGTTAATAATTATTCATTAATTCTGTATTTATATGTGTAAACTCACATTTAGATGCATATATATACGTTAATATTTAATTTGAGTAAACTACATTTTATCACAACCAACAAATAGCTTCAACCGGTTTTGAAAGTTTGAATTTGGTAATACAGACTAAAGGGAGTAGAGGCCTACTTTCTTTTTCACCTTGCTCAAGGTTTTAAATGCGGCTCTTTGAGTTTTTTCGGTACTTTTCTTAATTATCTCCTCCACATAGGCCTTGTCTTCACTCAACATTTCAAAGCGCTTCTGTATAGGCTGCAGAGAATCAGCAACTGCCTCCCCAACAGCTATTTTGAAATCTCCATACCCTTTTCCTTCAAATTCTCTTTCTATCTCTGAAAAATCCTTGTCGGTCGCGCAGCTATAGATTTCCATCAAGTTTGATACTCCCGGTTTTTCAACCCTGTCGAACCTGACTTGAGAATCCGAGTCGGTAACCGCCCTTTTGAACTTTTTGATTATGATATCCTTGCTGTCTCTCAGGGTAATAAATGAGTTTGAGTTTTCATCAGATTTTGACATCTTTTTACTCGGTTCCTGCAGACTCATTATTCTAGCCCCTTTTTCCCCTATATACGGATCCGGTACCTTGAATGTCGGTGAATACAGATTGTTGAATCTGTTTGCTATATCCCTTGTCAACTCGAGATGCTGTTTCTGATCCTCGCCAACAGGCACTAGATCTGTCTGATAAAGCAATATATCCGAAGCCATCAGGACTGGATATCCATAGAGGCCTACTCTGATATTTTCACCCTGCTTTTGCGATTTATCCTTGAACTGAGTCATTCTTCCTAGCTCTCCCATATAAGAGTAGCAGTTTAAGATCCACGCAAGCTCTGCATGGGCGCTAACATGTGACTGGAAGTAAATAGCTACTTTTTCCGGATCCAACCCTGCTGCAAGGAGGGTTATAAATGACTCATAGCTATTTTTTCTTAAATCCTTGGGAACCTGAGGCACTGTCAAGGCATGAAGGTCCACTACACAAAAATAACAGCTGTAGTCTTCCTGAAGGTCTACCCAGTTTTTTATTGCTCCGAAGTAATTCCCTATTGTAAATGAACCCGAAGGTTGTATTCCGCTGTATAACGTCTTCTTTTGACTTTCCACATTTACGTCTCCTCTCACTTCTCTATATCTTCATCTTCATCCAGCAAGCTTATTTTTTCCAGATCATAATTGTCGATTTCAAGCCTATCCAAAGACTCTTTAAACTCATTGATCCTGGCAGTGGTGTATATCTCTATGTTTTTTGCCTTGGTCGGATTTAGCAAGTCATTGGACTCGAGATAATCCTTTAGCATCTGCACCTGCTTATTCGCAGGATTTATGAGCTTAAGCCCTGGATATAACTCTGCAATCTCATTTTCTATTATGGGAAAATGGCTGCATCCCATTATAAGCTCTGTAATATCGCCTTTTTCCAAGATTGGATCTATACACTCATGTATGTGCTTATTAAGCAAATATTTGTGCTTTAATTGATCATTAATGACCTGTGGCAATTTTCTGCTGTCGTTCGACACAAAGCTTCTTCTTCTGTCAATTTGTTTTAAAGTCCTGTCATAGACACCACTTTTCACGGTAGCCACTGTAGCTATGAGGCCTATGCTTTTCGCATCGCTGCTTTCCACAGCCGCCATGCACCCGGCTTCTATTATTCCAAATACAGGCACGTTGTGAGCAAGCTTTTCTATTTGGGAGGAAACAGTATTGCAGGCTAGCAATATTGCCTTTACTTTTTTCCCCTCCAAAAATTCTATTATCTTGTTTGCCAAAAACACTATCTCTTCTTCGCTTCTGTTTCCATAAGGCATTCTTTTTGAATCCCCAAAATAGATTACATCTTCACCGGGCAATAATTTGGTTATCTCCCTGACAACCGTCAAACCGCCTACTCCCGAATCCATTACTCCTATTGGCAAAGATTTCCCCGACAAATCAATCATCTCATTTCTGTTATCTTAAATTTAAATATATTTCACTCAAATCGTCATCATATAATTTTACCATAAAAACAGGTTCGCTTGCAGCCGTTTTGCTGTTTTTTAACGGGTTTTGGGGAAGCCATAGCTGCCATAAATCCTAGCAAGGGAAAAATCATCATCAATAGAATGATTTCATTTATACCTTGCTTTGATGTAGTTCATCTTCTCCCCTTGTCAAATGGCATTTTTATGTTTTTTCCTACATACCGCCACCATCAGATAATATTTCTTTCCTTCCAAAGGCAGTTCTATGTCAGAGTCTCTTTGGTGATACATCTCTACTTCGTCAAATATGGACAATACCTCCATGAACTCTTCCTCTTTGTATTGATAGGCATGATATGGATTCTTGCAGGGTTGATCTTTTCCCCTGCCAAAAGGCGTCGAGATAATCGCCACTCCTCCGGGTTTGAGCAGCTCATAAAGATTTTTAACGAACACCTCGTCTCCTTCAAAGTGTTCAATCGTCTCAAAACTTACTATCGAGTCGAAGCTTCCAAGCTCTTCTTTAAGTTTAAGGCTAAGAGCATCCGCAACCCTGTAGGTAACATTGTCGAAGGTGTAGTTCTCCCTAGCATACTCCACGGCTATCTCATCAATATCCGCGCCTACTATCTCTTTTATAGCCCCTCTCTTACTTCCCTCCAAAAGAAGTTCGCTTCCATAGCCAGCACCACAGGCTATATCCAACACTCTTCCACTTACAAAGGTGGCTGCAAATTTATATCTTTCTAGATGCTCGATGAGCATCCCATTTTTAGGATTCATCTGCTTTGGTATTACCCTTTCCTGAGTCAAGTCCATTTAAAATCACCTTCTATTTCAATATATTTACATCTATTAAAAAAACCGCCAGGATTTCCCTGGCGGTTTAATATACTCATCGTACGCAAAGAAGATATTATCTCTTTGAGAATTGAGATGCTTTTCTTGCCTTTTTAAGACCGTATTTCTTTCTTTCCTTCATTCTTGAGTCTCTTGTCAAGAATCCGGCTTTTTTCAAGTCGCCTCTCATGTTTTCATCTGCTTTGATAAGCGCTCTTGCGATTCCATGTCTGATTGCTCCTGCTTGTCCTGTGAATCCTCCACCGTGAACATTTACTACAATATCAAATTTGTCGTTAGAATCGGTTAGAGTCAACGGCTGTTTTGCAATAACCTTCAAGGTTTCCATTCCAAAGTAGTCGTTTAAGTCTTTTTTATTTACAGTAAACTTACCGTTTCCAGGCAAAAGTCTAACTCTGGCGACAGATTTTTTTCTTCTTCCAGTTCCTAGGTATTGTATCTTTGACATATTATTTCCTCCTCCCCTTTTCTAAACGTTCAGTTCCAAAACTTCCGGCTTCTGTGCCGCGTGCGGATGCTCGCTGCCTTTGTATACCTTAAGTTTTTTGAACATTTGTCTTCCCAGAATATTGTGAGGAAGCATTCCTTTTACAGCTTTCTCAATAACAAATTCAGGTTTTTCTGCCAAAAGTTTTCTGTAAGACATCTCTTTCATGCCGCCTATGTAGCCGCTGTGTCTTCTGTACATCTTTTGGTCCAATTTCTTTCCTGTAAGTACGATTTTCTCAGCGTTGATTACAATAACAAAGTCTCCTGTATCAACGTGTGGTGTATAGATAGGTTTATTTTTACCGCGAAGAATTTTCGCAACTTCGCTGGCTAATCGTCCCAATGTCTTGCCGTCAGCGTCAACAACGAACCATTTTCTTTCTACTTCGCCGCTTTTGGCCATAACTGTAGATCTTGCGTTCATATTACATCCTCCATTCAACTTAAATAATCTTTATAAATTAACCGATCCGGGGCTAGTGGATCAGATAACGTGCCAACGTATATTTTATAATATCCTAGCTTCAATGTCAACAAATCCATAACATTAATATAAAACTTTTTTCAGATACAGACCTTGAGGGGGAGCGGTAGGACCAGCCAAAGATCTGTTTTTGGCAACAAGGATTTTTGGAATGACCTCAGCCTTTAGCTTACCTCTTCCCACTTCGATTAATGTCCCAATTATTATCCTGACCATATTGTATAAAAACCCGTCTCCTTCAATTTGGAATATCAGTTCCCGGCCAACAATTTCAGTCTCTAATCGGTTTACTGTTCTTACCTTGTCCTCAACTTTGCTCTTTGCTGAAGAAAAGGCCGTGAAATCGTGGGTCCCCTTAAAAAAAGCCATTGCCTTTTCTATTTCTCCCATATCTAATGAATCTTTGACATGCCAGTACCTGTTTCTATTCAAGGCGCTTGGAAATTGACCCGTCAATACTTTGTATTCATATATCTTGCCTACGGCGTGATACCTGCTGTGAAACTCCTCAGGTCTCTCGGCAGCTCCTATTACCCTAATGTCTGGCGGGAGATGGGTATTAAGGGCCAACGGAACCCTATCTATAGGGATTTTGCTCTCAGTATAAAAGTTAGCCGATTGTTCCCATGCATGTACCCCTGCATCAGTCCTCCCTGAACCTGTTATTTTCTGAGTGTCCCTCATCACTTTCCCTAATGAATTCAATATCTTTTCCTGCACGCTTATGCCATTTACTTGCTTCTGCCATCCGCAATAGTCTGTCCCATCGTATTCAATGAGTATCTGTATGTTTCTCATTCAAATTCTCCTAAATCCATCTCGTAGCAAAAATTATGGCCATAATGCCCAATGTAGCTCCATAGGCGAATAAATCCCGCTTTTGATATTTCAGCTCATTAAGCCTTGTTCTATTGTGTCCCCCTCTGTAACACCTAGCTTCCATGGCTATTGCTAGTTCGTCAGCTCTCCTAAAGGCGCTCACAAAAAGAGGCACCAGAATCGGTATCAAATTCTTTGCACGCTGAACTAAATTGCCGTTTTCCAAGTCTGCTCCACGTGCCTTTTGGGCTTTCATTATCCTGTCGGTCTCCTCCATCAAAGTTGGTATAAACCTCAAAGCAATGGTCATCATCATCGCAAGCTCGTGGGAGTATTTTTTTACTACAGGCACGCCCTTTAGAGAATATTCTATCCCATCTGTCAAGGCTATAGGTGATGTGGTGAGAGTCATTATCGAGGTTCCAGTTACTAGGAATATTAGCCTCAATGCCATGAAAGCTGCAATCTCAATTCCCTCTTCTGTTATTGTCAGCCGCCAAAGCTCCACCCTTGGTGTCCCTGGAGTCATGAACAGATTGATCATGACCGTTATCAGTATTATGAACACCAGTCCTTTTATTCCTCTTAGGATGTAACCTACAGGAATTTTCGAAGCGAATGTGATTCCCAAAAGCAATGCAAGTGCCGCCACATAGCCGTAAAAGTTGTTGATGGTAAATAGAGCGATTATATACAAAAATGTAAAGTGTATCTTTGTTCTTGGGTCAAGTTTGTGGATGAACGAATTCGTAGGATAATACTGACCTATGGTTACGTCCTTAAGCATCTTTTCTTCTCCTCATCATCCTTATAATTTCTTCTCTCGCCTGTTGTACTGTATAGACATTTGGGTTTACCAACGGGTCCATTTCATTTAATTTTCTCATCAAGTACGTGACCTGTGGTACCGCAAGACCTATTTTCTCCAAAAGCTCAACTTGGGAAAAAACATTCTCCGGAGTATCAAAAATCTTTATCTTCCCATCGCACATTACCATTATCTTTTCGACATGTTTGGCTATGTCCTCCATGCTGTGGGACACAAGGATTACCGTTATATGTTCCCTGTCATGGAGCTCTTTTATAACATTTAAAATATCCTCCCTGCCTTTTGGGTCAAGTCCGGCAGTGGGTTCGTCTAGAATAAGTATCTCAGGTTTCATCGCGAGGACCCCGGCGATAGCTACCCGCCGCATTTGGCCGCCACTTAGTTCAAATGGCGATTTTTTTCTTATGCTCTCATAATCGAGTCCTACTGTGATAATGGCCTCTTTCACCCTTGCCTTTATTTCCTTCTCATCCAACTTGAGATTCTCCGGACCAAAAGCAACGTCCTTTTCAACGCTCTCCTCAAAAAGCTGATGCTCCGGATACTGAAATACCAATCCAACCTTTTGCCTTACCGATTTCGAATTAGTAGACTTGTCGTTTATATCAACTCCATCGATAATAATCTGCCCTGAGGTCGGTTTTAATAAAACATTGAGGTGCTGAATAAAGGTAGACTTCCCTGAGCCCGTATGGCCAATCAATCCAATAAAGCTACCTTTCTCAATGACGGCATTTATCTGACTCAATGCAATTGATTCAAAGGGAGATCCTTGAGAATATATATGTGATAAATCTTTTATTTCTATTGCCATAACAGATTCACCATCTCTTCCACAGTCAGCACTCCCCATCCCATTGACATGTTTTCATCCCTAAGGCTATATGCCAGTTCAGTTATCTGAGGAACGTCCAGGCTCAATTCTTTAAGTTTTTCCACTTGGCACAAAACCTCTCTGGGAGTCCCTTCCATGGCTATTTTACCTTCGTCCATGACTATTATCCTGTCGGCATCGACTACTTCATCCATGTAGTGGGTTATATGGAGTATCGTTATGTTTTCATCTTTGTTAAGTCTTTTTATCGTGTCTATGACTTCTTTTCTTCCAGAAGGATCGAGCATTGCCGTAGGCTCATCCAATATTATGCATTTTGGCTTCATGGCCAGTATTCCGGCAATGGCAATACGCTGTTTCTGCCCTCCTGAAAGCTGATGGGGCTTTTTGTTTTTGTAAGCTCCCATTTCCACCGTTTTTAATGCTTCATCGACTCTTTTGCGTATTTCCTTTGGGTCCACTCCAAGATTCTCCGGACCAAAAGCTACTTCCTCTTCAACCATTGTAGCGACTAGCTGGTTGTCCGGATTTTGAAAGACCATCCCTGCACTCTGCCTTATATCCCATATACGGCTATGATCATTTGTATTTATCCCCGCTACCCAAACTTCTCCAGATGTTGGAAACAAAATGCCATTGATCAGTTTTGAAAGAGTGGATTTACCCGAACCATTGTGTCCTATGATTCCGATAAATTCACCCTCTTTTACGGAAAAACTCACATCCTCAATGGCCATCGTGCCTTCGCCTTCGTGTTTTTCATAAATATAACCAACATTTTTAAATTCAATCATTTTTTCCATAAATGCCTCGTTCCCGATTAAAATGGACAAAAGGGATTAAACATTTGTTTAATCCCACAGTCATTATACCAATTCGATCAAAGCCGCTTCAGCAGCGTCTCCTCTTCTTTGTCCAAGTTTGTATATTCTAGTGTACCCACCGTTTCTTTCCTTGTACTTCGGTGCGATTTCATCAAAAAGCTTCGCTACAACCGCTTCGCTGTTGATATAAGCCAAAGCTTGTCTTCTTGCATGAAGATCTCCTCTTTTGCCCAGTGTGATCATTTTCTCAGCAATCTTTCCGGTTTCCTTAGCTCTGGTAATTGTAGTTTCAAGTTTCCCGTTATCCAGTAGGGCGGTAACCAGATTTCTTAGCATCGCTTTTCTCTGATCTGTGGGACGTCCCAGTTTTCTATAACCAGCCATCGTTATCCCTCCTTCTTACTCGTCGCTTTGTCTCAAGCCAAGGCCAATCTCGCCTAGCTTGTACTTTATTTCATTTAACGATTTTTTACCGAGGTTTCTGACTTTCATCATGTCTTCCTCTGATTTTTGTGTCAGCTCTTCAACAGTATTTATGTTTGCCCTTCTTAGACAATTGCTGGATCTGACAGACAGTTCCAACTCTTCTATGGACATCTCAAGCATTTTTTCCTTTTTGTTTTCTTCCTTTTCAACCATAATTTCAACAGTGCTTACATGGTCTGTAAGATCTATGAAAAGTCTCAAATGCTCGTTAAGTATTTTTGCTGATAGGGATATGGCCTCTTCAGGAGTAATCGTACCATCGGTCCAAAGCTCAATGGTCAATTTATCGAAATCAGTGACTTGACCTACACGGGTATCTTCAACTGAATAGTTTACTTTCCTTACGGTAGTAAAAGAAGAATCCACTGGAATAGTTCCGATAGGTTGTTCTTTTGATTTGTTCCTCTCCGCAGAAACATATCCTCGCCCTTTTTCAAGGACGATTTCCATGTTCAGCTCAGCGCCTTCGCTCAAGTATGCTATGTGCATGTCCGGATTTAAAATATCTACATCCGCATCAGCAACAATATCTCCTGCTGTAACCTCGCCTTCGCCTTTAGCCTCGATTCTGACTGTCTTTGCCTCGTCGCAGTAAAGCTTAGATGCGAGACCCTTAAGGTTAAGTATGATTTCCACCACATCTTCCTTGACACCAGGAACAGTGGCGAACTCATGGAGGACGCCGTCGATTTTAACGCTGGTTACTGCAACTCCCGGCAAAGAAGAAAGCATGATTCTTCTTAAAGAATTCCCCAGTGTTATTCCGTAGCCCCTCTCTAGGGGTTCTACGACAAATTTGCCGTATTTGTTGTCCTCAGACAGCTCTATGATCTCAATTCTCGGTTTCTCTATTTCTATCATACATAAACCCTCCCATTTAATATTTTGTTCCGTGGAATTTTGAGGGTAACTAATCTATCAATGTCTATCTTGAATAAAGCTCAACGATCAAGTGATCTTCAATGTTAAGATCAATATCGTCTCTTGCAGGTAATGCAATAACCTTACCCTCGAGCTTTTCAAAATCTGCTTCCAACCATTTCGGAGTTACTTTGCTGGAAGTTGATTCCACGATTGCCTTGAACTTATCAGATTTTCTGCTTTTCTCGACAACCTGAACCAAATCTCCTTCGCTTACCTGGTAAGAGGGGATATTGACTTTCTTGCCGTTTACTGAGTAATGTCCGTGCAATACAAGCTGTCTAGCCTCTTTTCTTGAAGCTGCAAGTCCAAGCCTATATACCACATTGTCAAGTCTCAACTCCAACAATTGCAATAAGTTATCGCCGGTGATTCCTTGTTTCTTAGCTGCCATTTCAAAATATTTTCTGAACTGCTTTTCCATGATTCCGTATATTCTTTTCGCCTTTTGTTTTTCTCTAAGCTGAATACCGTATTCTGAAAGCTTTGTTCTTCTTTGTCCGTGCTGTCCCGGAGCAAATGCTCTTTTTTCCATAGTGCACTTGTTGCTGTAGCACTTGTCTCCTTTTAAGTAAAGCTTCATATCTTCTCTTCTGCATAATCTGCAGGATGCTTCCGTATATCTTGCCATTAGTTTATAACACCTCCCAATCTTTAACTATACTCTTCTTCTTTTCGGTGGTCTACATCCATTGTGGGGAATTGGAGTGACATCCTTGATTGATGTAATCTCCATGCCAGCAGCCTGCAATGATCTAATCGCCGCTTCCCTTCCTGAACCAGGACCTTTTACGAATACTTCAATTATCTTTAAACCGTGCTCTTTAGCTACCTTTGCAGCTTCTTCCGCCGCCATTTGAGCTGCGAAAGGAGTGCTTTTTCTAGAACCTTTAAATCCCAAGCCGCCTGCGCTGGCCCATGAAATAGCGTTTCCAGAAACATCGGTAATGGTCACGATTGTATTATTGAACGTCGACTGAATATGAGCTTGTCCTCGCTCGATATTCTTTTTGATTTTCTTTTTTCTACTTCTAACAACTTTTTTAGCTGCCATACCTGATTTCCCTCCTAACTACTATTTTTTCTTTCTGCTTACAGTTCTCTTAGGACCTTTTCTAGTTCTAGCATTGGTCTTAGTCTTTTGTCCTCTTACTGGAAGACCTTTTCTGTGTCTTAACCCTCTGTAGCTTCCAATCTCGATAAGTCTCTTGATGTTAAGGTTGACTTCTCTTCTCAAGTCACCCTCAACAGTGAAATCTCCATCGATGACAGATCTAAGCTGGTTTACCTCTGACTCAGTAAGATCCTTGATTCTTGTATCTGGATTGATACCCGTTTTGGTCAATATTTGTTGTGCACTGGTAAGTCCTATACCATATATATAAGTCAAACCAACTTCAACTCTTTTATCTCTTGGTAAGTCAACACCGGCGATTCTGGCCATTAAATGTTACACCTCCTGTTTTATTTGTGTAATTTATTATTAAGAACATAGCAGTATCCCATAGATACTCAGCCGCAACTACATTCATGTTTTAACCTTGCTTTTGCTTGTGTTTTGGGTTTTCGCAGATTACCATAACTCTGCCTTTTCTTTTGATGATTTTGCACTTTTCGCAAATAGGTTTTACAGATGGTCTTACTTTCATCTCTATTCCTCCTTTATCCCTTTTTTCCTTTACCACGCCAAATAATTCTGCCGCGAGTCAAGTCATAAGGTGATAATTCTACAATTACTTTGTCTCCAGGCAGTATACGGATGTAGTTCATCCTTAATTTACCGGAAATGTGGGCAAGGATTTTGTGTCCATTTTCCAGCTCAACCTGAAACATCGTATTAGGCATAGCCTCAAGAACCGTACCTTCGACTTCAATAACATCCTGCTTGGTCATTTCACAACCTCCTGTTCTCCAATAAGGCAATCTTTTTTATATCTGTCCAAACCTCTTCTGATTTCAGCATTTGTTACCTTAAGACTTTTTGTCAGTTTATCGCTTATATCTTCAATAACATAACTAGTTTTCGCAAGATGTTTTATTTTCTTTCTTTTGCTTTTTTCAATTCTTCTCAAATCTCCATCAGCAACGCTTGCAAACCCCGTTTCTTCGGTTTTTAAAACAACCAAAAAGTTGCCTTTATCCCTGCCTGCTATTGAGCGAACGACCTGACCCAACTTTAAATTTTCCTCTTCCATTTCACACCTCGAACAACTACTCTATTGTAAGAATTTCCGGCGGCCCTTCTGGGCTTATGGCAATCGTATGCTCATAATGAGCTGAGTACTTTCCATCCAGCGTAACCACCGTCCAATTATCCTCAAGAGTCTTTACCTTGTACGTGCCCACATTTACCATGGGTTCTATGGCAAGAGCCATTCCCGGCGCAAGCCTCGGACCTCTGTTTGGAATTCCAAAATTGGGTACGGGGGGATCTTCGTGCATATCCCTTCCTATACCGTGTCCAACGTAATCTACAACTACTGAAAACCCGTTCTCTTCAACGGTCTTTTGTATTCGGCTTGATATGTCAGATAATCTGTTGCCTTTTACTGCATATTCAATGCCATCGTAGAAGCTTTGTCTGGTGACGCTTATCAGCTTCTTGGCCTCTTCGCTTATGGAACCTACTCCATAAGTTTTAGCGCTGTCACCATAGAAACCATTTAATATGGCTCCTACGTCGACGCTGATAATGTCCCCTTCCTGCAAAACCCTCTCCGACGGTATTCCATGAACAACCTGTTCATTAATGGATGTGCAGATGGATGCAGGAAATCCATGATAACCCTTGAACGCAGGTTTGGCCCCGGCCCTAAGTATAAACTCTTCTGCCAGCCTGTCCAGTTCCATTGTAGTGATTCCAGGTTTGATGTGCTTTGCCATCTCTCTATGAACTCCTGCTACAATCTTACCCGCTTTTTTCATCAACTGAATTTCTTCCGGTGACTTTACGATGATCATTCTTTTGCTCCCTGAAGAGCTTTCTTAATGTCTTCAAAAACTCGGTCAATATCTTGCTGACCATTTATATCCACCAACAAACCTCTTCCCTTGTAATACTCAATCAAAGGTTGCGTTTGCTCGTTATAAACCTGCAGTCTTTTGGACACTGTTTCCTCAACGTCGTCTGCCCTTTGATAAAGTTCGCCTTCGCACAGATCGCAAACGCCCTCTTTTTTCGCAGGATTGAAGCTAACGTGATATGTAGCACCACATGACTTGCAGATTCTTCTGCCCGTTATTCTTTGAAGCAGCAAATCTTGATCCACTTCGATGTTTAATACGGCGTCCAGTTCGATTTTCATGCTCCCAAGCTCTTTTTCCAAAGCTTCGGCCTGGAAAACTGTTCTTGGGAAACCATCCAACATGAACCCTTCTTCGCAGTCTTTCTCAAGCAATCTGTCTTTTACCAGATCCACTACGAGTTCATCAGGCACCAATAAGCCTTTATCCATAAACTCTTTGGCTTTCAGGCCTAATGGCGTGTTTTCCTTCAAGTTTTTTCTGAATATATCTCCGGTGGATATATGGGGAATCTTGTAAGCCTCAACTATGTTTGCAGCCTGAGTTCCCTTTCCAGCACCCGGAGGTCCTAATAAGATTATTCTCAAATCGCTCATCTCCAATGTAATATTTACTTCAAAAATCCGTTGTAGTGTCTCATCATCATCTGAGACTCCAACTGTTTTATGGATTCGATGGCAACACCAACTACTATCAGTAGACTGGTTCCGCCGAACTGAAGGTTTACATTCATAACATTACCCAAAATAATGGGAACCGTAGCAACTGCCGCAAGGAAAATACCTCCAAACAAAGTGAGTTTGGTGACAGACTTGTTTATGTAGTCTGTAGTAGGCCTTCCAGGTCTTATCCCCGGTATGAAACCGCCGTTTTTCTTTAAATTGTTGGCAATATCAATAGGGTTGAAGGTAATCGCTGTGTAAAAGAATGTAAATGCTATTATCAAAGAGATGTATAAAATCGTCGTTACTGTAGTTCCCCATCCGAAGTATCTCACTATCCAGTTAGCTACTCCTGAATTCGGGAAAAAGTTTGCCAGTGTCGCCGGGAACATCGTAATTGAGCTGGCAAATATAACCGGGATAACTCCCGACATGTTTACCTTCAAAGGTATGTGGGTGCTTTGTCCACCGTACATTTTTCTTCCGACGACTCTTTTTGAGTATTGCACCGGAATCCTTCTTTGACCTTCCTGTACGGCTATTACAAATACTATAACCAACAGTGCAAAGAGGAAGAACAGCACCAGGCTGAATATATTCAAAGTTCCTACCTGGACGTACTCCCAAAGACCTTTCAATGCGAAAGGCAATCTTGAGATAATGCTGACAAATATTATCAACGAAATGCCATTTCCAATTCCGTTTTCCGTTATCTGCTCACCTAGCCACATCAAAAACGCCGTTCCCGCTGTTACAGTCAGGATTGCCAAGGTTATAGTAAACCAAGTTCTCTCGGTCATGATCTGCTGGAATGTAAGCGTCATTCCCAAGGCTTGAACCAAGGCCAATACCACCGTTAGATACCTGGTATACTGGGCCAGTTTTTTTCGTCCATCTTCACCTTCTTTTGAGAGTCTTTCAAGTGCCGGTATGGCAAATGTCAAAAGATTCATAATGATCGAAGCGTTGATATATGGGGTGATGCTCATTGCAAAAATGGTAAAATTGCTGAAGTTTCCTCCTGCAAATATGTCGTAGAAACCCAACATGCCTCCATCTTGTATATATTGAGCCAATATGGCTGTATCAATATAGGGAACCGATATGAAGCTACCTAATCGATAAATAAAAAGCATCAATAATGTGAAAATGATTTTTTTTCTTAAATCGGGTATTCTCCATGCATCCCGTAAGGTAGAGAGCATATTAGATCACCTCTACCTTTCCTCCGGCCGTTACGATCTTCTCTTCAGCAGATTTGCTGATTTTGTTCGCTTTTACCGTTAAAGATACGTTTAGATCTCCGTTTCCTAGCACCTTGATGCCGGTTAAAGATTTTTTTACCAATCCCGCTTCTATTAATAGCTCGGGAGTTACTTCGGTGTTTTCAGTAAAAACATTTAAATCTTCCACATTTACGATTGCATACTCTTTTTTGAATCTAGCGTTGGAAAATCCTCTTTTAGGAAGTCTTCTTGCCAAAGGCATTTGACCACCCTCAAATCCGATTCTTACTCCACCGCCTGATCTTGATTTCTGTCCATCCTGACCACGTCCGGCAGTCTTTCCTTGTCCTGTGGCAGTACCTCTACCTTTTCTTTTCTTCTTACCGGTAGAACCATCTGCAGGTCTTAGCTCATGTAATTTCATCTGTACACCTCCTTATACTTCTTCTACTTCCAGCATAAAGTCAATCTTATTTATCATACCTCTAATTTGAGGTGTATCTTCCTTGATAACAGTCTGACCGATTTTCTTTAGCCCCAAGGCCTCGACTGTAGCTATTTGCTTGTCCAGTCTGCCTATTTTGCTTTTCTTTAAAGTAATCTTTAAATTTGGCAAGGATACTCCCTCCTATCCTAGAATTTCTTCTATTGTTTTTCCTCTTAGTTTGGCTACTTGTTCAACAGTAGTAAGACGTGCAAGTCCTTCCATTGTTGCGTTTACCATGTTTCTTGCATTGTTTGTTCCCAAAGACTTGGTTCGGATGTCTCTTACACCGGCAAGCTCGAGCACCGCTCTTACTGGTCCGCCTGCAATAACTCCGGTACCTTCTCCAGCAGGCTTTAAAAGTACATTTCCCGCTCCGAAATGTCCGACAACTTCATGTGGGATTGTAGTATTTGACAATGGAATCTTAATTAAATTCTTTTTAGCATCTTCTATTCCTTTTCTGATTGCCTCAGGAATTTCGATCGCTTTGCCAACACCTGCTCCTACATGGCCATTTTCGTCTCCTACGATAACTAAACAGCTAAATCTAAAGTTACGGCCACCCTTTACAACTTTTGTTACTCTGTTTATAGATACGACCTTTTCTTTCAGGTCAAGTTTGCTAGCATCAATCATTTCTCGCTGCATGGATTAACCTCCTTTTCTAAAACTTCAATCCGGCTTCTCTTGCGCCTTCAGCCAGTTCTTTAATTTTACCATGGTAAATGTATCCTCCACGGTCAAAGACTACGGTGTCGATGCCTTTGGAAATTGCTTTTTCTCCAATTGCCTTTCCGACCATCTTAGCCGCTTCTTTCGTTCTTGTAGAAGAGAGTTTCTCCTTAAGATCTTTATCTAGCGTGGAAGCGCTGACCAATGTTGTTCCGTTGGAATCATCGATGATTTGCGCATATATGTTTGAATTGCTTCTATATACATTCAGTCTTGGTCTTTCAGACGTTCCGTTAATTTTAAATCTCATTCTCTTATGTCTGTTTTTTCTGATTTTGTTTTTAACGGGCTTTTTTATCATTTGGATTCACTCCTTTCTACTTACCTGTTTTTCCTTCTTTACGTCTAATTTTTTCATCAGCGTATTTGATTCCTTTGCCTTTGTATGGCTCAGGCTGTCGCTTCTTTCTGATATTCGCAGCGTGCTCTCCTACTCTTTCTTTGTCGATGCCTCTTACGATTATCTTGTTTGTTCCTTCAACTTCTGTTTCTATGCCAGCTGGGTCTTCCATCTCTACAGGATGAGAGTATCCCAGGTTTAAAGTTAATTTCTTGCCTTGCTTTGCCGCTCTGTATCCAACTCCGTTGATTTCAAGTCTTTTTTCAAAGCCTGCGCTTACGCCTACAACCATATTGTTGACTAAGGCTCTCGTAAGACCATGAAGTGCTCTATGCTCTTTTTTATCAGACGGTCTCGTTACGATAACTTGTCCGTCTACTTCTTCGATCGCTATATCACTGTTAAAGCTCTTTTTAAGCTCGCCCTTAGGTCCTTTTACAGTTACATCGCTTCCGTCAACAGTTATAGTTACTCCCGCGGGAATAGCAACAGGCATTTTTCCGATTCTAGACATTCTAACACCTCCTATTATGATGTTTTGTTACCAAACGTAACAAAGCACCTCTCCGCCTACTCCAACTTTTCTTGCCGCTTTATCTGTTACAACACCTTTTGATGTTGAGATAATCGCAATACCCAGTCCGTTAAGCACTTTTGGGATTTCATTCTTGTTTGTATATACTCTAAGGCCCGGCTTTGAAATTCTCTTTATGCCAGTGATAACCTTTTGCTTGTTTTCTCCGTATTTCAGGGCGATCTTGATCATTCCCTGCTTGTCGTCCTCCGTATATACAACGTTTTTAACAAATCCTTCCTCTAACAAAATCTTGGCTATTGCCTTCTTTTCGTTAGAAGCTGGAATTTCTACATATTCATGTTTAGCATCATTTGCATTACGGATTCTTGTAAGCATATCTGCTATAGGATCGGTCATTACCATTATTGTGTACCTCCTTCCACAAAATCAATCTTACCAGCTTGCTTTTTTAACGCCTGGTATTTCGCCTTTATAGGCCATTTCTCTGAAGCATATCCTGCAAATTCCGAATTTTCTCAAGTACGCATGAGGTCTTCCGCAAATTCGGCATCTATTATAAGCTCTTGTAGAATATTTAGGTGTTCTTTGCTGCTTTTCCACCATAGCTTTTTTTGCCATTTATATTCCTCCTTATTATCGATTGAAAGGCATTCCCATCAAGCTTAAAAGTTCTAAAGCTTCTTCATCAGTCTTTGCAGTCGTTACAAAAATGATGTCCATACCTCTTATCTGTTCTACTTTATCGTACTCAATCTCCGGGAACATAAGTTGTTCCTTCACGCCCATCGAGTAGTTTCCTCTTCCATCAAAAGACTTTGCAGATACTCCTCTGAAGTCTCTAACTCTAGGAAGGGCGATATTGAATAATTTATCTGTAAACTCATACATTCTATCAGCTCTTAAAGTAACTTTGGCTCCTACATTCATACCTTCTCTTAGTTTAAAGTTCGATACGGATTTTTTCGCCTTGGTTATTATAGGCTTTTGCCCTGAGATGATGCCCAAGTCACTGACTGCAGCTTCAATAAGCTTTGCATTGTCTTTTGCATCTCCAAGTCCCATGTTAATTACAACTTTATCAAGTTTAGGCACTTCCATGATGTTGTCGTACTTGAACTTCTCCATCATTGCCGGAATTACCTCATTTTTATATTTGTCCTTTAATCTTGGCATCTAGTTTACCTCCTTCCCTACTACTTGTTAAATGTTTCTCCGCACTTTTTGCAGTATCGAACCTTGCTTCCGTCTTCTAGGAATTTAACTCCGGTTCTTACTCCTTTTTTGCATTTTTCACAATATAACAACACATTCGAAGCGTGAATTTTGCCTTCCTGCTTAATGATACCGCCTTGCTGTACTTTCTGGGAAGGTTTCATATGCTTTGTCATCATGTTGATTCCTTCTACGATCACTCTGTTTTCCTTTGGGTAAACTGCAATTATCTTTCCTGATTCACCCTTGAATTTTCCTGAGTTAACCATAACAACGTCGTCTTTTTTAACATGCATTTTCTTTCTCAAATAAGCCACCTCCTCTTAAAGTACTTCCGGTGCCAGGGATAGAATTTTCATAAATTTATGCTCTCTCAACTCTCGAGCAACAGGTCCGAAAATACGTGTTCCTCTTGGCTGTTTGTCATCTTTTATAACTACGGCAGCATTTTGATCGAACTTAATATAGCTTCCGTCTTCTCTTCTAATACTCTTTACCGTTCTAACCACTACAGCTTTGACAACGTCTCCTTTTTTGACAACTCCACCTGGTGTTGCAGCTTTTACAGAGCAGACGATAATGTCGCCGACAGTAGCATATCTTTTTCCAGAACCGCCGAGAACTCTAATGCACAACAATTCTTTAGCACCTGTGTTATCGGCAACTTTAAGCCTGCTTTCTTGTTGTATCATCTGTTTTGCCTCCTTTCAAACACTATTAAAGTGCCTTTTCTACTATCTCAACTAATCTCCATCTTTTATCTTTACTTAAAGGTCTAGTCTCCATGATTTTCACAACATCACCCATGTTGCACTGGTTTTGTTCGTCATGAGCCTTAAATTTCGTGGTTTTTTTAACCCTTTTATTGTAAAGAGGATGTCTTACAAAAGTTTCAACAGCAACAACGATCGTTTTATCCATCTTGTCACTCACTACTTTTCCGACTCTTGTCTTTCTTTGCGCTCTTTCCACAAAAGTACCCTCCTTTTTCCTTAAGCTTCTATAGCTTTTAATTCTCTTTCATTAAGAATCGTTTTGATCCTTGCATACGTTCTTTTCACTTCTCTGATTCTCATTGGATTCTCCAATTGACCAGTGGCAAGTTGGAAACGAAGGTTGAACAACTCTTCCTTGAGTTCACTAAGTTTAGTTTCCAATTCCTGTGTACTTAAATCTCTTATCTCTTTAGCTTTCATTAGGATTCACCACCCACTTCTTCGAAATCTTTACGGGTAACAAATTTTGTCTTGATAGGCAGCTTGTGCATCGCAAGTCTCATGGCCTCTCTAGCCAATTCTTCGGAAACTCCCGCAATTTCAAACATGATTCTGCCTGGCTTAACAACGGCTACCCAGTATTCTGGCGAACCTTTACCGGAACCCATCCTGGTTTCTGCCGGTTTTTGGGTTACTGGCTTGTCTGGGAATATTTTTATCCAGACCTTCCCGCCTCTTTTGATATATCTTGTCATAGCGATACGAGCCGCTTCTATTTGATTTGATGTAATCCAGCCCGGTTCTAGGGCTTGAATTGCAAAGTCACCATAACTGATAGTATTTCCTCTGGTTGCCTTGCCTTTCATTCTACCTCTATGAACTCTTCTACGTTTAACTCTTTTAGGCATTAACATTATGGTTTCCTCCTTCCTTAGTTCTTCTTATCTTCTTTTTTTTCAGGAAGAACTTCTCCTTTATTGATCCAAACTTTGACACCGATTTTCCCATAAGTGGTGTTTGCTTCCGCAAATCCGTAATCAATGTCTGCTCTCAGTGTTTGAAGAGGTACATTCCCTTCGCTGTAATGTTCTGTTCTCGCCATCTCAGCTCCGTTAAGTCTTCCTGCTACGCAGGTTTTTATGCCTTGGGCGCCGCTTCTTAAAGCTCTCGTTATAGACTGCTTCATCGCACGTCTGAAAGAAACCCTTCTTTCAAGCTGTGAAGCGATGTTTTCAGCTACTAATTGAGCGTTAGCATCGATGTTCTTGACCTCTACGATGTTTATGAATACATTCTTTGTTGTAAGCTTGGCTATCTGATTCTTAAGTGCTTCGATTCCTGAACCACCTTTTCCAATCACCATACCCGGCTTAGCTGTGTGAATGTGTATCCTTATTCTGTTTGCATATCTTTCGATTTCTATGCTAGAGATCCCCGCTGTGTATTGGTTCTTCTTGATAAATTTTCTGATTTTATCGTCTTCGATAAGAAAATCTGCAAAATCTTTGTCTTTTGCATACCATCTTGCATTCCAGTCCTTGATTACTCCAACTCTTAATCCGTGCGGATTGACTTTTTGACCCACTAACTATCCCCTCCTTACTCTTTTTCTTTAAGTACTACAGATATGTGACTGCTTCTTTTTTTGATTAATGCCGCTCTTCCCATTGAACCCGCTCTGAATCTTTTCATCGTAGGTCCCTGGTTAGCATATATCTCAGATACAACTAGTTTACCTGGATCCATTTCATAGTTGTTTTCTGCATTGGCTGCAGCAGACTTTATTACTTTCTCTACCACTCTTGCTGATTTATTCGGTATTACCGATAATATGTTAATGGCTTCTCCAATGCGTTTTCCTCTTACAAGGTCAACAACCAGTTTTGCTTTTCTAGGCGATACTCTTACGTATCTAGCGCTTGCTTTAGCTTCCACTTAATTTAACCTCCTTCCAAAACTTCTTATTTCTTGCCAGAAGTCTTTTCTCCCGCATGACCTCTAAATGTTCTTGTAGGAGCAAATTCTCCAAGCTTGTGTCCAACCATATCCTCTGAAAGATATACGGGAACATGCTTTCTTCCGTCGTGTACTGCTATGGTATGACCTACCATTTGAGGGAAAATCGTCGAGCTACGAGACCAGGTTTTAATAACCTTTTTCTCGTTGTTTTTGTTCATCTCTTCAACTCTTTTTAAGAGTCTTTCTTCCACGTAAGGTCCTTTTTTCAATGATCTGCTCATTTAATTACCTCCTTTCAGAACTATTTCTTTCTTTTTCTTACAATGTATTTGTCCGAGCTTTTGTTTTTCTTTCTGGTTTTGTATCCTAAAGCCGGCTTGCCCCATGGTGTAGATGGTCCCGGTCTTCCGATAGGCGCTCTACCTTCACCACCACCATGTGGGTGATCGTTGGGGTTCATTACAGATCCTCTTACAGTAGGTCTGATTCCCATGTGCCTTTTTCTTCCCGCTTTACCGATTCTTACGTTTGAGTGGTCCATGTTTCCAACTTGTCCTATAGTCGCTCTACATTCAAGTCTAACCATTCTCATCTCACCAGATGGCAATCTAAGTATGGCATAGTTGTTTTCCTTTGCCATCAACTGGGCGTAAGCTCCTGCCGACCTTGCCATTTGTCCGCCTTTTCCAGCCTTAAGTTCTATGTTGTGCACGATAGTACCTACAGGTATGTTCGCAAGAGGCAGCGCGTTTCCTACTTTAATGTCTGCATTTACTCCAGACTCTACGTAGTCACCATCTTTCAAGTTCAAAGGTGATATGATGTATCTTTTTTCTCCGTCTGCATAAAATAGCAATGCGATATTCGCGCTTCTATTTGGATCATACTCAATACCGGCAACCTTTGCCTTGATACCATCTTTATTTCTTTTAAAATCTATGATTCTATATTTTCTTTTTTCTCCGCCGCCTTTGTGACGAACAGTGATTTTTCCGTTTGCATTTCTTCCTGCCGTATTTTTCAACGGTTGTAAAAGAGATTTCTCAGGCGTGCTTTTTGTGACTTCTTCAAAAGTGTTCACGCTCATGTTTCTTCTACCTGCGGAAGTTGGTTTGTATACCTTAATACCCATTTCACTTTACCTCCTTTTTACGTCGAGACGATTTGCACTAAGATTAGATTCCTTCGAAAAATTCAATTCCCTTGCTGTCAGGAGCAAGTTTTACGATTGCTTTTTTCCAGTTTGCTCTTCTTCCCGCATATCGGCCCATTCTTTTTATCTTGCCGATTCTATTCATTGTATAGACTTTTTCTACCTTTACTCCGAAAATCTTTTCAACAGCATCCTTGATTTGGATTTTATTTGCATCTTTTTTGACTTTGAATGTGTATTTATTCTCACTCATGTCATCCATGCTTTTTTCAGTAACGATAGGCTTCAAAATTATATCTTGAGGGCTAAGCATTATGCGTACACCTCCTCTATTTTCTCTACTGAATCCTTTGTAGCAACCAAAAAGTCATAGTTTAAAAGATCATATACGTTAATGGTTTCTACAGTGGCTGTTTTCACTCCCGGAAGATTCCTCGCCGATTTATAAACATTCTCGTCAATGCTTCCCATAAGGATAAGAGCTTTTTTTCCGGCTTTTATGTTTTCAAGCACAGTTGCCATTTCCTTTGTTTTTGGAGTTTCCATACTTAACGCATCCAATACCAATAGCTCGTTTTCTGCAACTTTCGCCGATAAAACGGATTTTATCGCCAGTCTGTTCATCTTCTTGTTAACCTTCTGGCTGTAGTCTCTTGGCTTTGGAGCAAAAATGACACCGCCACCCTTCCAAAGGGGCGATCTGATGGAACCAGCTCTCGCTCGACCTGTTCCCTTTTGTCTCCACGGCTTCCTTCCACCGCCTCGAACTTCAGAACGAGTTTTTGTAGACTGAGTCCCTTGTCTCTTGTTGGCAAGTTGAGCTACTACGACCTGGTGCACTACCGCTTCGTTTGGCTCAATGCCGAATATATCGTCTTTCAAAGCTATTTCTTCTACTTTTTCACCTTTTACGTTAATTACATCAATTTTAGGCATTTGTTATCCTCCTTTCCGATATTACTTTTTCACCGTTTGCTTAATAGTTACCAAACTGCCTCTGATTCCCGGAACCGCACCTTTAACCAACAATAGGTTTCTGTCTGCGTCAACTTTTACAACTTCTAGGTTTTGCACAGTCACAGTTACATTACCCATTTGTCCGGGAAGCTTTTTGCCCTTGAATACTCTTGAAGGACTTGAAGAAGCGCCCATTGATCCTGGGGATCTATGATATTTGGAACCGTGTTTCATCGGTCCTCTTGATTGATTGTGTCTTTTGATTACGCCGGCAAATCCTTTACCCTTCGAAGTTCCGCTCACATCGATCTTGTCTCCGTCAGCAAAAACAGCAGCAGTAACATCTTGCCCTACCTGATATTCAGATGCATTGTCTACTCTGAATTCCTTTAAAACTTTCTTGTATTCAAGCTCGTTCTTGTCAAAATGTCCTTTCATTGGACTGTTGACCTTCTTCTCCTTGATTTGTCCATAACCAAGCTGAATGCTATTGTAACCATCTGTTTCTTCGCTTTTAACCTGCACAATTTTGCAAGGCCCTGCTTCTACAACAGTTACCGGAATCAGTTTTCCGCTTTCGTCGAAAATCTGAGTCATGCCTACCTTTTTTCCAATAATAACTTTCTCCATTGTTGCACCTCCTAATAATTAGCGGATTGCCTTATGCAATCATAATCTCCATTACAGTTTGATTTCGATGTCTACACCAGCCGGCAAGTCGAGTCGCATAAGCGCGTCCACAGTCTTTGGCGTCGGGTTTAGGATGTCGATCAATCTCTTATGGGTTCTCATCTCAAATTGTTCTCTAGAATCTTTGTATTTGTGAACCGCCCTAAGGATCGTGATGATTTCCTTTTCTGTTGGAAGCGGCACAGGTCCTGAAACCCCTGCTCCAGTTCTCTTTGCGGTTTCAACAATTTTTTTAGCCGATTGATCCAATACCTTGTGATCATAAGCTTTAAGTCTGATTCTGATCTTTTGTTTTGCCATACCTAAATTTCCCTCCTTACATTTTCTTAGGTACGACCAGGTACCTTCGAACACTCTTCCGGGTGTTCCGTATTTTTTTAAAATACACTTTGGTATCTGTCGCCCGATTTGCAATCTGGACATACTCCGAGAAAATTTCCTCATGGGATAAGCAACCTTCCTCTTCATCGCATAAAGTCACAGCTTAAATATTATACCCCATATTTCAAGTAATCTCAATAGATTTGCATTTTTTTGTTGCTGTTTTTTTGTTTTTTTGATGTTTTTTTGTGGGTTCCTTAGCTAATATAAGGGCGCCCTATGGGCGCCCCTCATAATTCCATGGATTACTCCATGATTTCTGCTACTACTCCGGCTCCTACTGTTCTTCCACCTTCTCTGATAGCAAATCTTAGTCCTTCTTCTACCGCGATTGGCGTGATCAGTTGAATCTCCATTGTAATGTTATCTCCAGGCATTACCATCTCTACGCCTTCTCCAAGCTCGATGATTCCTGTTACGTCTGTAGTTCTAAAGTAGAACTGTGGTCTGTATCCGTTGAAGAATGGAGTGTGTCTTCCACCCTCTTCTTTTGTAAGTACATAAACTTCAGCTTTGAATTTTGTGTGTGGGTTGATTGTTCCAGGCTTTGCCAGTACTTGACCTCTTTCGATCTCGCTTCTGTCAACTCCTCTTAAAAGCGCTCCGATGTTGTCTCCGGCTACCGCTTGATCTAGAAGCTTTCTGAACATCTCAACTCCTGTTACTACTACTTTTCTTCTCTCTTCGCTAAGTCCGATGATCTCTACTTCCTCACCAACCTTAACAACTCCTCTTTCGACTCTTCCTGTTGCTACAGTTCCTCTACCAGTGATTGAGAATACGTCCTCTACTGGCATCAAGAATGGCTTGTCTGTGTCTCTTACAGGCTCAGGTATATATTCGTCTACTGCTTTCATAAGCTCTACTACCTTTTCAGCCCACTCGCCTTCAGGATCTTCCAATGCTTTAAGGGCGCTTCCCACAACGATTGGAGTATCATCTCCAGGGAATTCGTACTCGTTAAGTAGCTCTCTTACTTCCATTTCTACTAGCTCTAATAGCTCTTCGTCATCTACCATGTCTGCTTTGTTAAGGAATACTACGATATATGGTACCCCTACCTGTCTTGAAAGAAGGATGTGCTCTCTTGTCTGAGGCATTGGGCCGTCAGCCGCGCTTACTACCAAGATAGCTCCGTCCATCTGTGCTGCTCCTGTAATCATGTTCTTTACGTAATCCGCATGTCCCGGGCAGTCTACGTGTGCATAATGTCTCGCGTCTGTCTCGTACTCAACGTGTGCTGTAGAAATCGTGATTCCTCTTTCTCTTTCTTCTGGCGCTTTGTCGATGTTGTCGAATGCTACCGCTGCACCTGTTCCATACTTCTTGTTCATTACTGTTGTTATCGCTGCTGTCAACGT